>JAOPYP010000219.1 GCA_025964635.1 Actinomycetes bacterium
CGGGGCCGCCGGGCCCGCCGGGGCCGGGAGGGAATCAGCCGCCGCCATCTACCAGCCCTCCCCGTCCTCGGAGCGGATGAGCCTCAGCTGCACCAGCCCGACCACGATCATGATCACGAACAGGAGGATCCCGTACAGCGCGCCGGTGCCGAACTGGCCCAGTGAGAACGCCGACTGGTAGACGAAGAACTCCAGCGTGGTGGTGCCGAACCCGGGGCCGCCGTTCGTCATCACGAAGATCAGGCTGAACAGCGCCGAGAACGCGCTGATCACCGTGATCACGAACGAGAACTGCACGAACCGCTTGAGCAGCGGCAGCGTGACCCGGAAGAAGATCTGCCGCCGGGTCAGCCCGTCCACCCGGGCTGCCTCCAGCAGCGTCGGGTCGAGGGTGGCCATGCCGGTCAGGAAGATGATCGTGTTGGTGCCGAGCATGGACCAGATGAACGTGATGGCCAGCGCGATCAGCGCGCTGCGCTGCCCGGCGAGCATGTCGGTCTGGAAGGTGCCCAGGCCGACCGCGCCGAGGAACTTGTTCATCAGGCCGTTCAGCGCGAAGAACTGGACCGCGACCATGCCGATGACCACCCAGGACACCGCGGTGGGCAGGAAGTACACGGAGCGGAAGAACCGCCAGCCGCGGACGTGCTCGTTCAGCAGGGCGGCGATCGCGAGCGGGATGCCGATCGCGAACGGGATCGACAGCAGCAGCAGCCCGTTGTTCTGCAGCACCCGCCAGAAGACCGGGTCGCTGAGCGCGGTGGAGTAGGTGCTCGGCCCGATCCACTGGGCGGTGAGGCCGTTCCAGTTCGTCATCGAGTAGTAGATGGCCTGCCCGATCGGGATGCCGAGCAGGGCCACCACCACGATCACCGCGGGCAGCGACAGCAGGATGCCCGCCCGCCGCCGGCGCCGGGCCAGCCGGCTCCGGCGCCGGCGGCGGGCGGGCCGGCCCGGGGGGGTGCCCCGGGCCAGACCCGGCGTCGCTTCCGAGACGCTCACCAGCGCATCACGGGTAGCTGGTCCCCCTCTGGGTGGTGGGCAGCTGGCCGAACGTGGTCTGCAGGCTGGACAGCGCGGACTTCGGCGAGATGCTGCCGTTCAGCACCGACGGCAGCACCTTGCTGCCCGTGTTCACCACGTTGGGCTGCACGACGTTGTCCAGCATCGGGTAGGCGGTCAGGTGATTCTGGCTGACGAAGTTCAGCATCTGCTGGTTCACCGGGTTGGACGTGGACGTCCCGTTGATGGCGGGGATCAGCCCGGCGGCGTTGACGATCTTCGCGGCCGGGCTGGTCGTCATGAACTCCAGGAACTGCAGGGCCTGGGCGGAGTGCTGGGTGTAGTTCGTCATGGACAGGCCATCACCGGCGAAGTCCACCACGCCCTTGATCGGGCTGCTGGAGAACGGCGGCACGAACGCGGCCACCTTCGAGCCGAGCGCGGCGGTGAACTTCTGGGTGTCCCAGGTGCCGTCCACCATCATCGCGGCCTTGCCGGTCTCGAAGTCGCCCAGGTTGTTGGTCTTGGTCAGCACGTCACCGTTGGTGCACCCGTTGCTCTTCAGCTTGGCCCAGTTGGCCAGCTGGGCCTGGTTCGCGGCCGAGGTCCACGGGATCTGCCCGCTGTACAGCTGCTGCCAGCTCGTGACCGGGTGCGCGCCGATCATCATGTAGCTCATGTCGTACCAGGGGTAGAACTCAGCGCCCAGCGGCTGGCCGCCGTTCCCGTAGGTCAGCGGCAGGTAGCCGGCCGCCTTGAGCTTCTTGCACGCCGCGAACAGCGAGGTCCAGTCGGTCGGCACCGAGCTGACCCCGGCCTTGGCGAACGCTGCCTTGTTGTAAAAGCCGATGTAAAACTGGTTCTCCAGCGGGATCACGTACGGGCCGTTGCTGGCGTTGAACTGGTCGGACGTCCACTTGAGCGCGTTCGGGTTGATCCGGGCCAGGTCAGCGGCCGGGATCTTGCCCTTCAGGTTGGTCAGGAAGTCCTTGTACTGCAGCGTGAACAGCCCGGTCCACATGACCGCCAGGTCCGGGCCGGTCTTGGACACCGCGGCCGCCTGGAGCAGCGCGAAGTAGTTGTCCGCGGGCTGGCCCACCACGTTGACGGTCACGTTCTTGTGCAGGCCCTCGAACGCCTTGGCCAGGTTCTTCAGCGCGGTCGCGTTCTGCTCGGTGCCGTAGTTGTCCCAGATGGTGAGGGTGACCGGGCCCGACGCCGAGCCGCTGCTCCCTCCGCCGCTGCTGCACGCGGTGGCCAGCAGGGCCGCCGCCGCCGTGGCGGCCAGCATTTTCCAGTGCCTCACGGCTGTCTCCTCTCGTTTGTGCCTCGATATCTCGGTGTCACCGCGTGGCCGGTGCCGGAGGGCCTGTCCGTTCAGGACCGCCCGACGACGGGCTCCACGAACCGGCGGTGCTCCTTCGTCGGGGCCCGCAGGAAGTCCAGGTCGCAACCCTCGGGTGCCTGCAGCACGTGGTCGCGGTAGAGCGCGGGCCAGCCGCGCAGGTGGGGGGAGGGCGGGGGGGACCAGGCGGCCCGGCGCCGGGCCAGCTCGGCGTCGGGCACGTCCAGCGTGAGCGACCCGGCCGCGACGTCCACCGCCACCGGGTCCCCGTCGGCGACCAGCGCCAGCGGGCCGCCGGCCGCGGCCTCCGGGGCGGCGTGCAGGACCACGGTGCCGAAGCTGGTGCCGCTCATCCGGGCGTCGGTGACCCGGACCATGTCGGTCACCCCGTCCGCGACCAGCTTGGCCGGAATCGGGATCATGCCCCACTCCGGCATCCCGGGCACACCGACCGGGCCGCAGCCGGCCAGCACCAGCACGCTGCCCGGGGTCACGTCGAGCGCGGGGTCCCCGACCCGGCGGCGCATCTCCTCGTAACCGTGGAAGACCAGGGCCGGCCCGCGGTGGCGGAGCAGGGCGGGGGTGGCGGCGGAGGTCTTGATCACCGCACCGTCCGGTGCCAGGGATCCCCGGACCACGGCAAAGGCCCCTTCTTTCCCCAACGAAACCCCGGCCGGCCGGATCGCCCCGGAGGCGGGGGGAGCGGCGCTGGCGATCTCGCCGATGGTGGCGCCGGTGACGGTGACCGCACCGGTGTCCAGACGCCCGCCCAGTTCCCGCAACAGCGCCGGGACCCCGCCCGCCCGGTCCAGGTCAGGCAGGAGCCCGGCGCCGGACGGTTCCACGTCGGCCAGCACCGGGATGCCCTGGCCGAGGCGGCCCAGGTCGTCGAGGGGCAGCGGGATACCGGCCCGGCCGGCGATCGCGGCCAGGTGAATGATCGCGTTGGTGGAGCCGCCGACCGCGTGCAGCATCCGGATGGCGTTGGCGAACGCGGCGGGGGTCAGGAGGGCGGACGGCCGCCGGTCCTCCCGCACGGCCTCGACGGCGCAGCGGCCGGCCGCCGCGGCGGCCGCCCGGCCCCGCGGGTACCCGGCGGGGATCGTGGCCGAGCCCGGGATCATCAGCCCGAGCGTCTCGGCCAGGATGGCCATGGTCGAGGCGGTGCCCATCGTGTTGCACGTCCCGGTGCCGCAGGCCAGGCAGCGTTCCAGTTCCCGCCAGCCCGCGTCGTCGAGGCGGCCGGCCCGCCGCTCGTCCCAGAGCCGCCACAGGTCGCTGCCGGTCCCGATGCGCCGGCCCCGGAACATGGCCGGCTCCCGCGATCCGCTGGTGACCAGCACCATCGGCAGGTCCGCGCTGACCGCGCCCATGATCGCGCCGGGCACGGTCTTGTCGCAGCCGGCCAGCAGCACGATGCCGTCCAGCGGGTAGCTCCGGATGATCTCCTCGATCTCGATCGAGAGCAGGTTCCGGTAGAGCATCGCGCTCGGCTTCATCAGGTCCTCGCCGAGCGGGATCGAGCCGAACTCGGCCGGCACCCCGCCGGCCTCCCGGATCCCGGCGCGGACCGCACCAGCCAGGTCCCGCAACGGGAGGTTGCACGGGTTGAGGTCGCTGGCCGAGTTGGCGATCCCGATGACCGGGCGGCCGCCGTCCGCGCTGATTCCCAGGCCGGCCGAGGCGAGCGCGACCCGGTTGGCCAGCGCCACCTCGTCGTCCCCGCGCAGCCACGCGTCGCTCCTCAGGCGGGGGGCCGTAGCGCTGCGCGGGCTGGCACCGGGGGGGCGGGGCGTCATGGCGCGGGCTCCGGGATGCCGAGGCCCGGCGCCCCGGGCCCGGACTGGGTCAGCTCCAGGCCGGCCCGGTCCATCCACTCCATCGCCACCCGGGCCCGGTGCACCTTCTCCCGGGCGATGGCGGCCGCCTCGCTGGCCAGGTGCAGCCCGCTGGGATACAGCGGCCGGGAGTTGCGCAGGCCGAACTTCACGTACATGGGCGAGGCCACCGCGACCAGCTCGGCGGCCTCGTGCCCGCGGACCACGCCGCCCATCGAGCTGGGCGCCTCCACGTACAGGTCGATGGGGAGCGTGGTCGCCGCGCGCAGCTCGGCGAGCAGGCCCAGGGTCGTGTCGGAGGGCACGTTGACCGTGTCCGCCCCGAGCCGCTCCAGCTGGGCCACGCTGAGCGGGTTGCCGGGCGCGAGCATGGCCGAGACCTTCCACACCACCGAGTCCGGGATCTCGCCGTCCTTCTGCATCCCGGCCAGCAGCTCCAGCAGGCCCGTGTCGGCGACCAGGAAGCCGCGGATGCCGCAGTCCACGCCGCGGAGCACGTCGTCGACCGCGTACCGCAGCTGCCGGGACCCCCGGATCAGCCCGCCCCGCGAGGGCCCCTCGTCGGACTGGGCCAGGCTGCCGATGTCCCACTCCTCGCGCGGGCCCACGAACAGCGAGATCTCCAGGCCGTGGCCGGCGCCGAGCGCGGCCATCTCGGCCAGCTCCTGCTCGGACAGCAGCATCGCCCCGCTGCCCTGCGACACCCGGTTGATGGTGACGCCCTCGGCCGCGGCCTGCTCCACCACGGCCCGCAGCACGGCCGGGCCCTCCACGCTGGGGATCTCGATCCGGAAGTCGGCGCCGTCCGGGAACCGGGCGGTGCTGCGCTGCGGCGCGGCCTCCATCGCGATGCCGCGGCGGGTCAGCGCCTGGATCCCGGTCGTCCGGGCAGCGGCCTCCCGACCGAGGGTTTCCTGGCTCCCCAGGGTCATCACGCCACCTCCAGGACCGCCGGGCGCGGCGGTACCAGCTCGTCGTCCTCGGCCGGCCAGCCCGGCCCCGTGGTTCGCGGTTCAGTGGTTCGCGGTTCAGTGGTCCACGGTTCAGTGGTCCGCGGTTCAGTGGTCCGCGGTTCAGTGGTTCGCAGGTCAGTGCCGGGCGGGTCAGCGGGGTGCGGACCCGTGGTTCGCGGATCGGGGCCGGCTGGTACCGCGGTGATCCGTTCCAGGCCGGCGGGTGACACCAGGTAGGTGTCCTCGGCCTTGGCCCCGCCCGGCAGGCTGGGATTCCAGGCCACCGCATGGCCCGCCGCGACCGGGGTGGCGTACCAGCGCGAGTCCCGCTGCGACGGGGCGATCTCGAACTCCCGCTGCGCGTACCCGATCGGCCCGCCCTGGTAGTGGCCGGCCCAGCCACCCGGCGCGCCCTCTCTCGCGTAGGCCTGGTCCAGCACGGTGAGCACGTCGCCGTAGCGGTTCGCCGGCACGCACGCGGCCAGCGTGTCGCGCTCGATCCGGAGCACCCGCGCCCGCAGCCCGGTGAACTCCGCCGGGGGCGGCCCGGCCGAGGCGAACCGGGTGGCGGCCGCGTGCAGGCCGCCGCGCCGCGCGACCACGACCGCCATCGCGAGCTCGCGCACCGGGGCGCCCACCGCCATCGGGTGCCGGAACCGCCGGACGCGGTCGTCCCCGCCGACGATCAGCACCGGGGCGTCCGCGCCGCGGGACTCCAGCAGTTCGGCCACGCGGCCCTGGATGTCGAGGTCCCGCTCGCCCGGCCGCCAGGACGCCAGCGATTCCTGCAGCGCGGCCGCCGCGTCGGCGCCCAGCTCCCGGAGGTCCTCCTGCTCTGCCGGGGAGAGGGTGAGCCTCAGGCCGATCAGCTCCTCGGTGGCGTCCACCCGGAACGCGGGGTGCCCGTCGGCGGCCAGGCGGCCCGCGTCCGCGCCGGCGATGTCCTGCGCGGCGCGGACGAACGCGCCCGGGGCGTGCCAGGGCACCGTGACCAGGTCGGCGAACCCGTGCCGGCGTGGCTGGTACTCCTCGCTCACCCGGGCGGCTTCCACCTCGGTGGTCACCAGGGCCGCCCCGGTGTGGGTGGCGACCACCCAGACGAGGTCGGACTGGGCCGTCCGGTCCACCGGCGGGGCCACCGCCCCCGTCGCCCAGGCCACGCTGCCCGGGCCGGTGAGCACGACCCCGGCCACGTCCTCGCGGCCGGCCAGCCAGCTCTCCAGGCGCTCCCGCGCGGCGTCCGCGCGGGCCACGCTGCGTGGCGAATGTTCGGCTATACCGAACAAAGTTTTGTGATGTAGAATCACTCGGTCATGGAATCATCCGTATATGTCCATGTCAAGGCGTTTTGAGACTCGCTAACGTAACGGATAACGTTCTGTGATACCGAACGTTCTGCACTACCGAACAATGGTGTGAGGAAGTGAGCAGGTGACAACCGAGCAGGACGGCGCGGGATCCGGCCGCTACACGGTCAAGAGCGTGGCCCGGGCGCTGCGGCTGGTCGGCATCGCGGCGGACGGGCCGGCCGAGGGCCAGACGCTCAGCGAGCTGGCCGCGGCGCTGGGCATCTCCAAGAGCAGCACGCTGGCGCTGGCCCGGACCCTGGAGGCGGCCGGGTTCCTGCGCGAGACCCGCCCCGGCCCGCGGTACACGCTGGGCACCGCGCTGATCCGGCTCGGCGACATCGTGGGCCGCCAGCTCCCGCTGGGTGATCTGTGCCGCCCGCTGCTCGACGAGCTGTCCGAGACCACCAAGATGACCGCGCGGATCGCGGTGGCCGAGGCCGGCTACCCGGTCTTCATCGCCCGGGTGGACGGCCCGGGCAGCGTGCGGTTCTACACGCCGCTGGGGCAGCGCGAGGTGCCGTACGCCTCGGCGGCCGGCAAGGCCATCTTGTGCACGATGCCCGAACCGGAAATCCGGCGGGTCTGCGCGGAGGCCGGGATCGGGATGGCCCCGCGGACCGCGCACACCATCACCGACGTCGGCACCCTGCTCGGCAACCTGGCCGGGGCCCGGCGGCTCGGCTTCGCCGTCGACGATGAGGAGGACGCCGAGGGCGTGTTCTGCGCCGGCGCGGCGTTCTTCGGCCACGACGGCAGCTGCGCGGGCGCGGTGAGCGTGACCGGCATCAAGGGAGACCTGCCCGCGTGGCGGGTGGATGAGCTCGGCCGGGCCGTGCGCGGCTACGCCGACAAGGTGTCGGCCCTGCTCGGCGGGGCGCCCTACAGTGCGCCCGGGGCAGGAGCCTGATGCCGGTGCCGCCGGAGGTATCCGGGACCATGTCCCACGAGGCGGGGCCCGCCGGGACCCGGGCCGGGGAACCGGGCGGGCCGCCCGCCCGGGCGCTGGTCGTGTCCGCGCCCGGGGACGTGTCGCTGGAACCGCGGGACCGCCCGGTGCCCGGCCCGGATGAGGTGCTGATCCGGCCGGCCGCCGTCGGGCTATGCGGCACCGACCTGGACATCCTGGCCGGCCGGATCGACCCCGCGTACGTCCGCTACCCGCTGGTCCTCGGCCACGAATGGAGCGGGACCGTGCTGGCGGGCGGAAACGGCTCGCTGGCCCCGGGTACCCGGGTGGTGGCCGAGGGCATCGTGCCGTGCGGTCACTGCGGGCCGTGCCGGGCCGGCCAGACCAACCTGTGCGAGACCTACGACGAGATGGGGTTCACCCGGGACGGGGCTGCGGCCGGGTACGCGGTAGTCGGCGAGACCCTCGTGCACCCCCTGGCCGGCCCGGTGAGCATGGCCGACGGGGCGCTGGTCGAGCCGGCCTCGGTCGTCTACCGGGGCCTGTCCGCCATCTCGGTGAAGCCGGGCCGCCGGGCCCTGGTGGTTGGGGACGGTACCGTGGCCCTGCTCGCGGTGGCGCTGCTGGGCCTGTGGTCCCCGGCCGAGATCGTGATGCTGGGCCGCCGCCCCGCACAGGCGGCCCTGGCCGCGACCGCGGGCACGGCCCGGTTCGAGACCGATCCGGGCGCGGCCGGCGGCGGCTACGACCTGGTCGTGGAGGCGGCCGGGACCACCGGCGCGGTCCTCACCGCGCTGGCCGCGGCCCGGCGGGGCGGGACCGTGCTGCTGCTCGGCCTGCCCCCGCACGGGGCCACTGCGGCCCTCCCCGTGGATGACCTGGTCAACAACGACCTCACGATCCGGGCGAGTTTCGGCTACACCTCGGACGCCTGGCGGGACGTGGTCAGGCTGCTGAACGCGGGCCGGCTCGGCCTGGGTTTCCTGGTCACGCACCGCTTCCCGCTCGCGGAGTGGGAAGCGGCCCTCGGCACCCTGCGGGACCCGGATCCCGCCGCCCCCCGCGGCAAAGTCCTCCTCACCCTCGACGGCTAACGCCGGCCAGCCCCTCGTCCTGCCCGCCCCTCGCGTCCCATCCACCCCCCCATCCTCCCAGCCCCACCGGCACTCCCAGCCCCACCGGCACTCCCAGCCCCACCGGCCACAGACCCCGGTCGTGATCAACCGATTGGTGCCTTCAGGGCGACACCAATCGGTTGATCACGAACTGGTGCGGGCCGAGGGGGCGGGGCTGGTGGTGTCCCTGGGAGTGGTGGGGCCTGTGGGGGTGCTGGGTGAGCCGCCGGGGAGCCGGGTGCGGAGGGCGGCGGCGATCAGGATGCCGAGCAGGGCCAGGCCGCCGAGCAGGAACGCGTTCCCGGTGAGCAGTTGGATGCCGTGCCAGTGATACTCGGCGAACCAGGGCCGGTCGCCGTGCCGGTAGTAGACCTCCGGGTCGGTGTTCGGCGGCTGCCAGAGCAGGCCCAGCGAGAACTGGCCCAGGTCGGACGGCTCACCCCACAGGCGTCCCGGCCACGCGCCGTACAGGGCCAGCAGGGCCACGGCCAGCGCCCAGTACCCCGCGGCGGGCCAGCGGACCGCCCGGCGCCAGCTAAGCCTGCCGGACGCGGCCGCGGCCTCGCCGCTGCCGGGCGCTTCTCTCGCGGCCGCTCCGCCCCGGGGAGGCCCGGTTCCGGATCCGCCCGCCCCCGCTGATCCCGGTCCCGCTGAACCCGCCCTCGCCGGTACCCGGGCCGGCCCGGCATCAGCCGCTTCTGTCCCGGGGGCACCGCGAGTCACACCGGCCCGGACCGCGTCGGCGGGAGCGTGCATGGCCCGGACCGCGTAGGCGGCCGCGACCGCCACCCCGGGGACGATCCACACCCAGTGGTGGTCCCAGCTGATGGGGGAGACCAGCAGCCCGGTCAGCGCGCAGGCCAGCAACCCGGGCAGCGGGTGGCCGGCCCGGTCGAGCAGGGCCGCGCAGGCCAGCCCGGCCGCCGCGGTGACCAGTGCAACGGCCAGCCACACCGGCCCGGCGCCGGCCACGCTGCCCGCCAGCCGGGTCAGCAGGCCCCGCAGCGACTGGTTGCCCTCCCAGCCGACGAAGCCGGTCCGGCCGCCGTTGAAGAACAGGCCGCCCAGCCACCACCGGCCCGAGTCGGCGGGCGCGACCACGAACCCGGCGGCCACGGTGGCGGCGAACGCCGCGCAGGCCACCGCAGCCGCCCGGAACCTCCTGGTCAGCAGCAGGTAGGGGACGAAGATGAGCGGCACCAGCTTGATGCCGGCGGCCACGCCGACGCCCGCGCCCTTCCACCACCGGCTGGCCCCGGGCCGGCGGGTATCCGGCTGGCCCAGGTCCCAGATGATCAGCGCCATCAGGACCAGGTTCACCTGGCCGAGGTAGATGGTGCGCAGCACCGGCTCGGTCCAGAACACCGCGGCCGCGGCCAGCAGCGTCGCGCCCAGCCGGGTCAGGCCACGGCGGTAGCCGAGCCAGCCGAACGTGAACCACAGCGTGGCGAGCAGCGCCCCGATGCTGACCACGACGCTAATCGCGGGCAGCACCCGCCACGGGACGAACGAGACGAGCGCGAAGACCACCGCCGCGAACGGCGTGTAGGTGAACTTCAGGTGCAGGTTCTGGTAGCCGCGCCAGTCGTACAGCGGCGCGGCCAGGTGCGGGTCATACAGCGGCCGGACGTGCCGCACGATCAGCCCGCCCGACTGGTAGACGCCGAGGTCGACCGGGTCCAGCGTCCAGTGGTAGGGGTGGCCGGCCATGTAGGCCAGGTAGCTGCCGAGGATCACCGCGAACGCGATGATGCCCGCCACCGCCAGCCTGCCCCGCACGTTCCCTCCACTGGACCCGTCACCTGGGTCGGGCCGAGATTACCCACTTCCGCCGGGCGGCCGCCGGTTCCCGCCCGCGGGATCCCAGGGCTTTACCAGCTCGTGGACAGCGGCATTCCCTCGCTGTAGCCGGCCGCGCTCTGCACCCCGACGGTCGCGCGATGGTGCAGCTCATCCAGGTCGGAGGCGCCGGCGTAGGTGCACGCGCTGCGCAGCCCGGCGGTGATCCCGTCGATCAGGTCTTCCACCCCGGGACGCTGCGGGTCCAGGTACATCCGCGCGGTGGAGATGCCCTCCTCGAAGAGCGCCTTGCGGGCCCGGTCGAACGACGAATCAGCCGCGCTGCGCAGCCGCACGGCCCGGGCCGAGGCCATCCCGAAGCTCTCCTTGTACAGGCGGCCGTCCGGGTCGCGGAACACGTCGCCTGGCGACTCGTAGGTGCCCGCGAACCAGGACCCGATCATCACGTTGGACGCCCCGGCGGCCAGCGCGAGCGCCACGTCCCGGGGGTGGCGGACGCCGCCGTCCGCCCAGACGTGCGCGCCCAGCTCCCGGGCCTGCGCCGCGCACTCCAGGACCGCGCTGAACTGGGGGCGGCCGACCCCGGTCATCATCCGGGTGGTGCACATCGCGCCGGGGCCGACCCCGACCTTGACGATGTCCGCGCCCGCGGCGACCAGGTCGGCGACGCCCGCCGCGGTGACCACGTTCCCGGCGGCGACCGGCACGTCCGGGCTGACCCCGCGGACCGCCCGCAGCGCGCTGATCATCTTCTCCTGGTGGCCGTGCGCGGTGTCCACCACGAGCACGTCCACCCCGGCGTCGAGCAGCAGCTTGGCCTTGGCCGCCACGTCGCCGTTGATGCCCAGGGCGGCCCCGATCCGCAGCCGCCCGCTGGTGTCGGTGGCCGGGTCGTACAGGGTCGCGCGGAGCGCACCGGTCCGGGTCAGGATGCCCACGCAGCGGCCGCCGGTGTCTACCACCGGGGCCAGCCGGTGCCGCCCGTCGTGCAGCAGGGTGAACGCGCGCTGCGGGTCGGTGCCCGCCGGGAGGGTGAGCAGCTCGGTGGACATCACGTCGCGCAGCTGGGTGAACCGGTCCACGCCCGTGCAGTCCGACTCGGTCACCACGCCCACCGGGCGCCCGTCCTCCACCACGATCACGCCGCCATGCGCCCGCTTGGGCAGCAGGCCCAGCGCCTGGCCGGTGGTGTCCCCGGGGCCCAGCGTGATGGGTGTGTCGTGCACCAGGTCGCGGCTCTTCACCCAGGACACCACGCCGGCGACCACGTCGGCCGGGATGTCCTGGGGCAGGATGGCCAGCCCCCCGCGCCGGGCCGCGGTCTCGGCCATCCGGCGGCCGGACACCGCGGTCATGTTGGCCACCACGACCGGGATCGTGGTGCCGCTGCCGTCGTGGGTCGCGAGGTTCACGTCGAGCCGGGACTCCACCGCCGACCGGCCGGGGACGAGGAACACGTCGCTGTAGGTCAGGTCATGGGCGGGGACGTTCTCGGTAAGGAATCGCACCCTCTGATTCTGCCCGCTGACGGGCTATGCCCGTCCGCGCGTCAGCCGGAGACGGGGGTGCCGGGCCCGGGATCGCCGCCGGCCGCGTCCCACTCGTCCCGGGACAGCATCGCCTCTTCCAGGTCCAGGTGGTGCAGGACCTCGTCGAGCACCTCGTCGTCGATCTGGCGCTCGTCGCGCAGCCGGATGAACGCGGCCCGCTCGGCGGTGGTCATCTCGCGGCGCAGCCGCCGGAACGCGGCCGACGGGGTCGGCCCGCCCTCCTCGCCGGGCTGGCTGTCGGGCAGCCGCTCCCACGCCCCCGCCTGCCGGTACTCGGCCAGCCGGCGCAGCCGGTCGACCACCTCGGCGGGCGCGCCGGCGGGGTCCTGGGCGGCCAGTTCGTCCAGCCGCCGCAGTCCCGCCTCGGAGGCGGCCTCCTGAGCGTGGGCCTGGGCCACCGCGTCAGCCTGCTCCTCGCCCGGCCCGGCCCGGACCCCGAGCCAGTGGATCAGCCACGGCAGCGTGAGGCCCTGCACCAGCAGCGTGCCGAGCACGGTAGTGAACGTCAGGAAGACCAGCAGGTTGCGCTGGGGCACGTCAGCCGGCAGCGCCGCCGCGGCGGCCAGCGAGATAACCCCCCGCAGGCCGGCCCAGGACAGCACCAGCGTGGCCCGCCAGGAGGGGGCCGGATCCTGGGCCCGGATCCGGGGCACCAGCCACCGGGGTAGGTAGATGGACGGGAAGACCCAGACGATCCGGGCCAGGACGACCGCGCCGAGCACGACGGCGGCCTCGGTGGCCAGCCGGGCCGGGTTCCGCGTGCCCAGGCCCTGCAGCACGGGCCGCAGCTGGAGGCCGATCAGCGCGAACGCCACTGACTCGAGCACGAACGTGGCGACCCGCCAGACGGCCATGTCCTGCAGCCGGGTGGCGAAGTGCGCCTGGCCGCCGTGGTGGCCGAGGTACAGGCCCGTCACCACGACGGCCAGGACCCCGGACACGTGCAGTGAGTCGGCGGCCAGGTAGGCGGCGAACGGGGTGAGCAGCGACAGTGCGCTCTCCACCAGGGGGTCGCGTATCCGCATCCGGAGCCGGTGGATGAGGACGCCGAGCACCAGGCCCGCGGCGATCCCGCCCGCGCTGATGACGACCAGGCTGCCCACCGCGCTCAGCGGGGAGGGGGTGGCCACGGTGGTGGCCGCCGCGCTCACCGCGACCGCGTACAGGGTGAGGGCGGTGCCGTCGTTGAGCATGCTCTCGCCGGTGATGACGGTCAGCAGCCGCCTCGGCAGGTGCAGCCGGCGGCCGATGCTGGCCGTGGTGACCGCGTCGGTCGGCGCGAGGATCGCGCCCAGCGTGATCGCGGCGGCCAGCGGCAGCCCGGGCACGTCGAGCCGGGCCGCGCCGCCCACCACCAGCGCGGTGAAGAGCACGAGGCCGACCGAGAGCAGGGCGAGGGTCCGCACGTGGTCGCGCAGGTTCAGGTACGAGCTTTCCAGCGCCGTGGCGTAGACGAGCGGCGGCAGCACCGCGAACAGGACCAGGTTGGGGCTGAGGCGGAACTCCGGCACCCCGGGGATGTAGGACGCGCCGAGCCCGGTCAGCACCAGCAGGATGGGTGCGGCCACGCCGCGTCTGCGGGCCAGCGCGGCGATCGCGCAGGAACCGACGATGAGCAGCAGCAGCGCCAGGGCCTGCGTCGCCGTCATCGCGGCGCGATCAGGAGTAGTGGAAGGCCGCGAAGATGATTGCGGTCAGCCGGTCCACCATCTCGCCCCTGGGCAGCCGGACCTCGACCGTCAGCAGGTAGTTGATCCGCTCGATCATCATGAGCAGGGCCAGCGCGGTGAGCTCGGCGTGCCCGGCGGGGGTCTCATGGCCGGCGGCGTCGGCGGCGGCCGTCATGCCCTGGGTGATGGCCTCGGACAGCTTAAACATCACCTGCAGCCCGTCACCCCAGACTTCCTCGCCGACGATCTCGGCCTGGCTGAGGATCCGGATCACCGACGCGTGGGCGGCGTAGGTATCGCAGAAGGCGTTCACCCAGCGGCGCAGCGCGGCCTGCCCGGCCTCGTTCCGGGTGACGACCGGGAACTCGTCGGTGAGTGCGGCCATGTCCACGAGCGCGTCCGACAGCAGCGCCTTGAACAGGTCTTCCTTGTTGGAGAAGTACAGGTAGAAGGTGCCGTGCGAGATCTTGGCCCGGCGCACCACGTCATCGACGCGGACGGCCTGAAAACCCCGCTCGTCGAACTCGGCCAGGCCCGCGTCGAGCAGCTTCTGCACCGTCTGGCGGCCCTGGGCGCGCAGCTCACGGTCCTGGGCGGGCGCGCCCCCGCCCAGCGAGGGCCGCCCGGAACGAGCGGCGTCGGCCCGCAGGCTGGACGGAACACCGCTACGGGGGTTTGGTGGCTTTCCAGCGTTTCCTTCTGGCACGGATCCCCTTGGAGCAGTGCCGGGGTAGGCTTCCCGACTCATGTTCGGAGGGTAGCCTGCCCCGGATCGGTTCGCTGCATTCCCCCACCGCAAGAAGTCTCCCGCGTCCGGTCCCCGGTCATATCCCCAGATCAGGGTGGGCTAGGAACCCAGGACCTGTTCCAGGTACGGGTTGCCGAACCGGCGGGCCGGGTCAAGCCCGTCCCGCAGCCTGACGAAATCCGCGAACCGGGGATAGGCGCCACGCAGGTAGGCCGCGTCACGGGTGTGCAGCTTGCCCCAGTGCGGGCGGCCGCCCAGTTCGGCCATCACCGCCTCGACCTCCCGGAAATACTCCTCGTGCGGCGTGGTGTGGAAGACGTGGATGGCGATGTAGGCGGTGCTCCGGCCGTAGGCGGTGGACAGCCAGGCATCGTCGCCGGGTGCGACCCGGACCTCGATCGGGAAACTGATCCGCCAGTCATGCCGGGCGAACAGGCCGCGGATCGCGGTCAGCGCCCCGGCCAGGTGCTCACGCGGGACCGCGTACTCCTGCTCCTTGAAACGCACCCGCCGCGGGCTGGTGAACACCCGGTAGGCGGCGTCGGTGTAGGTCCGGGCGCTCACCGCCTTGCCGGCGATCCCGTTGATGGCCGGGATGACAGCGGGGTAGCGCTGGCCGAGCCGGCAGGTGGCACCGAACACGGTGTTGGAGAGGAACTCGTCGTCGAGCTGATGGCGCCACCGGGGCAGCGGCCGGGCCGGGCCGTGGCTCCGGTTGTTCCGCTTGGTGAGGCAGCCGTCCGTATGGGGGAACCAGTAGAACTCGAAGTGCTCGTTGCCGCTGGACAGCTCGTCCAGCCGGGCGATGACCTCGGCCCAGCTCATCGGCTCCTCACGCGCGGTCAGCAGGAAGGCCGGGACCACCCGGAAGGTCACCGCGGTCAGCACGCCGAGCGCTCCCAGGCCGATCCGGGCCGCCTGGAACAGTTCCGGCTCGTGGTCCGCGGAGCAGGACACGAGGCGGCCGTCGGCCAGCACCATGTCCAGCGCCGTCACCTGCGCCGCGATGCCGCCCAGGTCCCGGCCGGTGCCGTGGGTGCCGGTCTGGATCGCCCCGGCGACCGTCTGCTCCTGGATGTCTCCCATGTTCGCCAGGGCCAGCCCGCGGGCGTGCAGGTGCTCGTTGAGGTCCCGGAGCAGGCAGCCGGCCTCCACCGTGACCTCCCCGGCCGCCTCGTCCACCGCCCGGACAGCCCGCAGCCCGCCCGGGCGCAGCATCACTCCCGTGGTCACCGCCACGGGGGTGAAGGAATGACCGGATCCCGTCATCCGTACGGTCAGCCCGTCCAGCGTGGCCAGCGCGACCGCCTCGGCGACCTCCTCGGCGGAGCGGGGCGTGATCACCCGCAGCGGCGCGGCGTCCTGATTACCCGCCCAGTTCTGCCAGCGGGGCGCGGCGAGGACCATGCCCGGACCCTATCCGAGTGGTGCCCGGCGCCGGCCAGGCGATTGACGGTCACCGGGGGCGGTGGGCCACCGGGGGCCAGGAGAGGCGGGGGAGCCAGATCAGAAGCCCCATAAGTTATCTCTTACCGCAAAGCCGTAGTCGTATAGCTTTTTCCGGCTCCGGGGCGGCCGGTCTTCAGCCAGCCCCGGCGTGACTTATATGGTTATGGACGCGATGAGACGCCTGCCACGGCGCACAGCGCCGTCTACTGCCGTCCGGATGCCCGCAACGCGGCGGGCCCTGGCGTCCAGCGGGGCGGTCGTCTTCCTGCTGGCCGGCACCACCGCCATGCGCCCTGCGCCTCCCGGGGCCGACCCGGCCGTGACGGCGTCCGCCAGCCCGGCTGCGACCGCGACGCCCGGCGCCACCAGCAGCGGCAACGTCCGCACCACCATCTCGCCGGACCTGCTCGTCATCGAGCCGTCCGGCCTGTCGGCGCGGCAGCTGGCCCGGGTGTCCGCCGCGGCCGGGGTGCGGCGGGTGGTGACCGCGGACGGGGCCGCGATCAGGCTCAACGGCCACCGGGTGAATGTCCTGGGCGTGAACCCGGGCCAGTTCCGGTCCTGGACCCCGCTGGCCACCGCGACGAACCAGCGCGTGTGGACGGCTTTGAAGAACGGCCGCTTCGTGACCTCGGACACGCTGGCCGGGCGGCATGGCCTGCATCCGGGCCGGAATTACCTGATCACCGGGGCCCGCCGGGAGCAGCTGACCTTCGCCGGATCGGCGCCGCTCGGCATCTCCGGCATCGATGCGCTGGTCGGCGAGCAGGACTCGGCCCAGCTCGGCCTGGTGCCCGGGGTGCTGGCCCTGGTCAGCGCGCCCGGGGCCGGCATGGCCCGGCTGATGAAGGCGGTACGCGCCATCACGGGCCGGTCCGCCAAGCTGGTCAGCCTGCGCCCCGCGCAGCAACGGCTCCCGGTGGACGCGTCGGCGGGCAGCAGCCGTCCCTCCACCTACCTGCAGCTATTCCGGGCGTCGGCGGCCCGGTACTGCCCCGGCCTGTCCTGGACGGTCCTCGCCGCCATCGGGCAGATCGAGAGCGGTGACGGGGCAAACAATGGCCCGTCCAGTGCCGGGGCGCTCGGCCCCATGCAGTTCCTGCCCTCGACCTGGCGGGAATGGGGGATCACGGCGTTCGGTGAGTCCGGGCCGCCGGACATCATGAACCCGCTCGACGCGGTCCCGGCGGCCGCCCGGCTGCTGTGCGCGGCCGGGGCGGGATCGCCCCCCGGGCTGCGCGGGGCCATCTTCAGCTACAACCACGCCACCTGGTACGTCAACGAGGTGCTGGCGCTGGCCCAGCAGTACGCCCGCGACTACGGCTGACCAGGGGCCGCCGGCCGCCTGGTTGGATGGAGGCATGGCGGATTACGGCGCGTTCCTGCTGGTGTCCTTCGGCGGCCCGGAGGGCCCGGATGATGTCATGCCGTTCCTGCAGAACGTGACGCGCGGCCGCGGCATCCCCCCGGAGCGGCTGGAGGCGGTGGCCGAGCACTACGACGCGGTGGGCGGGGTCAGCCCGATCAACCAGCAGTGCCGGGACCTGATCGCCGCGATCGGCAAGGATTTCGCCACGGCCGGGGTGGACCTGCCGATCTACTGGGGCAACCGGAACTGGGATCCCTACCTGTCCACGACCGTGGCCGAGATGGCGGGCGCCGGGGTGCGGCGCGCGCTGGCCTTCGTCACCTCGGCCTACGGGTCGTATTCCAGCTGCCGGCAGTACCTGGACGACATCGAGCGGGCCCGGGCCGAGGCCGGTCCGGGCGCTCCCCAGATCGACAAGATCCGGCACTTCTTCAGCCATCCCGGCTTCATCGAGCCGTTCGCGGACGCGACCCGGCGGGCCATCGACTCCCTGCCGGCCGGGATCCGCGCGGGCGTCCCCCTCGTGTTCACGGCGCACAGCGTGCCGGAGGCCATGGCCGCGGCCAGCGGCCCGCCGCCCGGGGGCCGTTACCCGGCCCAGCTGGCTGAGGCAGCCGGACTCATCGCGGACCGGGTCAACGCGGCCGCGGAACCAGCCGGGGGCGGCCGCGGCGGGCATCCCTGGCGGCTGGTCTACCAGAGCCGCAGCGGCCCGCCGTCCCAGCCCTGGCTGGGCCCCGACGTGTGCGACCACCTGGAGGAGCTGGCCCGGGACGGGGCGCCGGGCGCGGTCCTGGTCCCGGTCGGGTTCATCACCGACCACATGGAGGTCGTGCACGACCTGGACGTCGAGGCGGCCGAGGTGGCCCGGCGCCTCGGGCTGCCGCTGGCCCGGGCGGCCACCCCCGGCCCGGACCCGCGGTTCGTGTCGATGATCACGGCACTGGTCAGGGAGCGGCTGGGCAGCGGGCTCGCCCCGGCCGCGCTGGGCTCGCCGGGCTGCGGCTCCGGCGACTGCTGCCGCCTGGCCGCCCCG
>JAOPYP010000226.1 GCA_025964635.1 Actinomycetes bacterium
CGGCCAATCCCCCGGGGGCGTCCGCCAACGGGACCTCGGCCTCCCCGGCCCGCAGGCTGGTGGCCGCCGCGTACCGCAGCGAGCAGGAAGCCGCCGACAAGGTGCTGCGGCTCGGGCCGGGCATCGATGCCTGCCTGTTCGCCAGCCAGGTGCCCTACGAATACGCCCGGCGGGCCGGCACGCTCCGCGTGCCAGCCACCTACGTGCCGCTGTCCGGCAGCGCGCTGTACGCGGCCCTGCTCCGCGCCACCAGGGAGATGGGCCAGGACCTCAGCCGGATCAGCGTGGACGTACTCAGCCGGGCCGACGTCGAAGACGCGTTCGCTGAACTGGGCGTGCCCGCGACCGGCGTGCACGTCCGGGAGGACGCCGCGAACGCGGCCACGCTGGCCGCGTTCCACGAGCGGCTGTGGCGGCGGGACGAGATCACGATCGCGTTCACCTGCCTCCAGTCCGTCGCCCAGCGGCTCTCCGCGGCCGACGTGCCCGTCCGGATCCTCCGCCCCACCAACAGCGCCATCCGGGCGGCCCTGCGCACGGCCACCCTGCTCGCCGGGAACCGCCGGCTGGAGGAGGCCCAGCTCGCCGTGGCCCTGGTAGAGGTGCCCACGCTGCGGGATACCTCGCGCCGGTCGTCACCGAGGCACGCCCGTGAGGAACTGCGGCTCACCGTGCACCGGTTCCTGGTGCAGGAGGCCCAGCGGATGCACGCCTCGGTCAGCCCGGTGAGCGATCACTGCTTCCTGGTCACCGCGACCCGGGGCTCGCTGGCCGCGGCCACCGACGGGTTCCGGGTGCCCCCGTTCAGCGAGCGGGCCCGGACCGAACTCGGCATCGCGGTAGAAGTGGGTATCGGCATGGGGCGCACCGCCCAGGACGCGGAGACGCACGCACAGGCGGCGCTGTCCCGGTCGCACGTGGCCGCGGGCACGCGCGGGTTCGCCCTGGACCGGGAGGGCATCGCCCTGGTCCCCGCCCCCCGCCACCCGGCCGCCCCGGCCGCGGAAGCCAGCCGGCCTCGCGGACTGGAGACGCTGTCCCGGCTGGCCGACAAGCTGGCCGGCAGCGATAGCGCGCTCGTGGTCGACGCGGAAACCGCGG
The DNA here is from genome assembly GCA_025964635.1 of Actinomycetes bacterium. Taxonomy (GTDB): domain Bacteria; phylum Actinomycetota; class Actinomycetes; order Streptosporangiales; family Streptosporangiaceae; genus RYN-230. The sequence continues at coordinate 1,102 of JAOPYP010000226.1, forward strand.
GCCGGGTACTCGGGGTCACGGCCCGGACCGCACGCCGGCTGCTGCACAGCCTGGTCGAGGAGGGGCTGGCCTGGCCGCTGCCGCCGAGCCGGGCCCCGCAGCCGGGCCGCCCACGGCAGTTCTACCGGCTGGTCACCGAGAAGCTGGAGCGCCGCGCCGGCCGCTGACCAGCCCGCCCGGCCGCTGACCAGCCCGCCCCGGTGCCGCAGCGCACCCGGGCCGCGCCCCCTGAGCGGTACCCAGTCAGTAAGCAGCCCTGATCAGTGGCGTCGCGGGTAGGCGCGCGCCACGGCGAGGAACTCGTCGTTCGCGTCGTGGTCACCGATCGAGATCCGCGCGCCCTCCGCGCCGAACGGCCGCACCGCGACCCCGGCCCGCGCGGACACGGCCGCGAAGTCCTGGGTGTCCTCGCCGAGGCGCAGCCAGACGAAGTTGGCCTCGGTCGGCGGCACCGACCAGCCCTGGGCGAGGAGTTCGTCCCGGACCCGGGAGCGTTCCTTGACCACCGCGTCCACCCGTTCGAGCAGCTCTGGCTCGGCGGCCAGGGACGCGATGGCGGCGGCCTGCGCGATCGCGTTGACCGCGAACGGCAGCATGGTCTTGCGCACCGCCGCGGCCACCGGCGGGTGCGCCACCATAAAGCCGACCCGCAGCCCGGCCAGCCCGTAGGCCTTGGAGAAGGTCCGCAGCACGGCCACGTTCGGGCGGTCCCGGTACACCGCCATCCCGCCCGGCACCTGGGGGTCCCGGACGTACTCGGCGTAGGCCTCGTCCAGCACGACCAGGGTGTCCGCGGGCACCCGGTCCAGGAACTCCTCCAGCTCGTCCGCGTGCACCACGGTGCCAGTCGGGTTGTTCGGGTTGCAGACGAAGATGAGCCGGGTGCGCCGGGTGATCGCGTCCGCCATGGCCGGCAGGTCGTGCGTCTCATCCCGCAGCGGCACCGTGACCGCGACCGCCGACGACAGGCCGGCCAGGGTGGGATAGGCCTCGAAGGAGCGCCACGCGTAGAGCACCTCGGCATCCGGCTCACCGACCGCCTCAAGCAGCTGCTGGGTCACCCCGACCGAGCCGCAGCCCACCGCGATGTGCTCCGGAGGGACCCGGAACCGCTGCGCGATCGCGTCGGTCAGCGCCGTCGCGCCGTTGTCCGGGTAGCGGTTCACGTCCAGGGCGGCCTGCGCGATGACCTGCGCCACTGACGGCAGCGGCCCGAACGGCGACTCGTTCGAGGACAGCTTGTGTGACCGGCCGTCCGGCGCGGCCACCCGGCGGCCGGGCTGGTACGGGGCGAAGTTCTCCAGTACCGCGCGGAAGCGGGGCGATTCCTGGGACACCGGTGTCCTCCCTCGGCGATGACCAGCACATCCTAGCCGGACAGGGCGGCGGAGAAGATGCCGTGCATTTCCTGGCCGAACAGGACGAACCGGACCTCCTCGACCGCCGGACCGGCCTGACGGACAGCGGCAAGCGCGATCCGGGTGATGTCCCCCTCCACGAGAGTGATTTTCATGCCCTGCAGTGTCCCCACCCAGCGACTTGTCACGCGGACCGCGGACGTTCACGGAGGTGGCCATTGACGGTCTGGGCTGGTGTGAGTTCTGATCAATGTGGGTCACCGGGAGCAGCCGCGGTGGGCAGACCGTCAGGGGGCGGTGCGATGTCCTCGCATCCGGTCAGCAGGAGGGCGGTGCTCGCCGCCATCGGTGGCGGGGCGGCCGGCGCCGTGCTGGCCGGGGTCCTTCCCGGCCGGCTCAGCGCCACCTCGGGCAACTGGACGAGCGGGTACGTCCTCGACGGGACCGCCGGGCTCAGCGCGGCGTTCCCGCTGTCCGCGGTCCGGTTGCTGGACAGCCCGCTGCGGGCCAACCAGGCGCGGAACACGAACTACCTGATGTTCGTGGACCCGGACCGGATGCTGCACACGTTCCGGCTGAACTACGGCCTGCCGTCGTCGGCCCAGCCGTGCGGCGGCTGGGAGGCGCCCGGATCCCTGGTCCGCGGGCACTGCACCGGGCACCTGATGTCCGGGCTGGCCATCACCTACGCCAACACCGGGAACCAGGCCGCCGCGGACAAGGGCGCCTACCTGGTCGAGCAGCTGGCCCGGTGCCAGGCCCGGAACCGGGCGGCGGGCTTCCATGACGGTTACCTGTCCGCCTTCCCGGAAACCTTCTTCGACCGGCTGGAAGCGGGCCTGCCGGTCTGGTCGCCGTACTACATGATCCACAAACTCATGGCGGGGCTGATCGACCAGCACGAGCTGGCCGGGAACACCCAGGCCCTCGAGATGGCGGCCCGGCTCGGCGACTGGGTCGGCTGGCGCACCGGCCGGCTCTCCTACCCGCGCATGCAGCGGATCCTCGAGGTCGAGCACGGCGGCATCGCCGAGTCACTGACCAACCTGTACCGCCTGACCTGGGACGAGAGCTACCTGCGCACCGCGGAGCGGTTCTACCACGCCCGGGTCTTCGACCCGCTGGCCCTCGGCCAGGACGACCTGCGCGGCCTGCACGCGAACACAAACATCCCGAAGATGATCGCCTGCATCCGGCTCTGGGAGGAGACCGGGGACCGCCGGTATCACGACATCGGCACGAACTTCTGGCGGATCGTCACCGACCATCACGCCTACGTCATCGGCGGCACCAGCAACTTCGAGCACTGGCACGCCCCCGACGTGATCGCCGGCCAGCTGAGCAATCGCACCTGCGAGAACTGCTGCAGTTACAACATGCTGAAGCTGACCCGGCTGCTGCACTTCCATCAGCCCCAGCGGGTCGACCTGCTCGACTACTACGAGCGGACGCTGTTCAACCAGATGCTCGGCGAGCAGGACCCCCGCTGCGCGCACGGGTTCAACATCTACTACACCGGGCTGTCACCGGCCGCGTTCAAGCGGCAGCCGCCGTTCTTGGGTATCAACCCGGACATCTACTCGAGCGACTACCACAATTTCTCCTGCGACGACGCGACGGGGATGGAGACCCAGGCCAAGTTCGCCGACACCATCTACTCCCGGGACACCGGCGGGCTGTACGTCAACCTGTTCGTGCCGTCCGAGGTCAGCTGGGACGCGGCCGGGCTGACGTTCCGGCAGTCCACCGGGTTCCCGGACGAGCCCGCCACCCACCTCACGGTCGTGTCCGGCTCGGCCCGGATGACCGTGCGGGTCCGGCTGCCCGGCTGGCTGGCCGCCCC
>JAOPYP010000757.1 GCA_025964635.1 Actinomycetes bacterium
AACCGGTTGTCTGCTTGTTCTCTGCTGACATCGGCGGCGCCCTGGAGGCGGCGTTCTGGCGCACGGACGGTCGATAGAGTCAGGACGGCTTGCCGACCCGGGACTGGCTCATGTAGCTCGGCGCGCCGGTGGCCTCCCGGTGCCGCATTCCAGAGCGGGCCGTCGCGTGCATCTTGCTGGCCCGGACGGCCTGCTCATCAGAACTGATGAGCGGCGGCTCGGTCTCTGAAGCTGCCCCAGAACCGACCAACCGCTGTGGCGCCCTCAGCCAGCGTGGGGCCGTGAGCTGCCGTGGCCGGGGCGATTCAATACAGCCAGCCCGTCCCAGGACCCGGGCTGTGGGCGGCGAGCCCGTGTGCGGGATCCGTCGCCCTTCCATGATGTGACGGGCCGCCTCCCGTTGCGCGACGCCGGCGCCGCAGACGACGGACCGAGCTGGGGGTCCACCAAGTCCACCAAGTCGTCAATCACGTCACGCTTCAGCATGTCATGCAGTACGCATAGATATGCGATCTTCGCATATTGGTGATCATCGTATGAACGTACGAATGCTGCGTCATCTTGCTGTCACGCCGGGCCCGCGCACATATGTCTCAGAAACGATCGTTCACGTGACGCTCCCGACGACCTGACGTTTCTGTGATCTCCAGCGGCCAGTGGCACGCATTCGACGATCGGCGCCGACCTGATGGCGGCCGGCCGCTCGGGCGAGATCACGCGGGCGCCCGACCGCTGGCTGGCGTCAGGTGTCAGCGCCGGGTGAACGACCCCAGGCCGGTGGCGTCGTAGAACTCCAGCCTCATGCTCCCGGCCACGTCCGTCTGGCGGCCCGGTGCGAACGTCGCCTCGGTGATCCCGAGCGCGTTCTCGCCGACCGGGAGGAAGGCGAACCGGTCACCGTCCCAGTGCTGGAGCGGGTAGTCGGTCGGGCGGGGCGGCATGAGGACGTGCAGGCCGTCGCCGCGGGCGACGACCTGGACCGGCCCGTAGTAGTCGTTGAGGTAGGTGCCCGTGTAGTACGAGTCCGGGCGTGGCGGCGCTGGATGCGCGGGCGGGGTCTTGCCCGCCAGCACGCTGGGGTTGACGTAGAGCCTGGCGAACACCGGGTCGAGGAGGGCGGACCAGTCGTTCTCGATCCGGGCGCCCACGACGAGATCCAGGAAGTAGGCCCCGATCGACTCCGGGATCCCGAGCGGCATTCCGTTGGTCAGCACGACGATCCCGAGGTCCAGGTCCGGCAGCAGGGAGTAGCTCGTGGCCGCGCCCTGCGCGAAGGCGCCGGAGTGGCTCCAGCGCACCCGCCCCGTGTAGTCGACGCCGGAGTTGGTGCCGAGCCCGTAGAAGCCGGTGCGGGCAGGGGCGCTGCCCGGCGGGGAGGACACCGCGTGCGGCGTGCCCGTAAGTGTCAGCGCGTCGGCGTCGATGACCTTCCCGCCCTTCCAGGTGCCGTCGGCCAGCCGGAGCACCATCCAGCGCGCCATGTCCAGAACGTTGGAGCTCGCACCGCCGGCCGGGGCCTCGGCGTCGGCGTCGCGGGTGAACTTCTGGACCCAGTCCTTCCCGATGCGGACGTGCATCGCGGCGCGGTTGCTGCGGGTGTCGAAGTCCCTGCTACGGAAGCTGGTGGCGGACATCCCGAGCGGCCGGAACAGGACGTCGTCGGCGACCATGGCCCAGTCCGGGCCGGCCGCGGCAGCGGCGGCCACACCAGCAGCGGTGAGCCCGAAGTTCGTGTAGGCGTACGTCGCCCGGAACGGGTCGAGCTTCTCCAGTCGGAGCGCGTTCAGGATGTAGTCCTGGTCGTACCCGAGATCCTCGAGCAGGTCTCCCGCGTGCTCGGGGAGACCGCTGGAATGGCTGAACAAGTCGGCAAGGGTCACATTCGCCGTCACGAAGGAATCGGCCAGCGCGAAGCGCGGAAGGTGTTTCACGATCGGATCAGTCCACGCCACAGCACGGCGCCCGACAAGCCCGGCGACCACGGTGGCCGACAGCGACTTCGACACCGACGCCAGGTGGAACACCGTCTTCTCGTCGACCGGTACGCGCGTGCGGACGTCGCGGACCCCGTAGCCCTTGGCATGCAGCACCTCGCCCCGGTGGACGACCGCGACGGACAGTCCGGGCACTCGGGTAGCGGCCATGACCTCGCCGACGATCGTGTCCAGCGCCGCGACCGCTGCGGGCACACGGGAGTCTGGCACCGGGACCAGCGTCTGGGTGCTGGGGTCGACGGCGGGCGGGTGCAGGTCGATGGCGGGAGCCGCCGCGGGACCGGCGGCGCCCGCGAGGGTGGCCGCGGCGGCGGTGCCGGGCGGCAGCAGCGTTCCGGCGACCGCGATCCCGGCACCGATGAACAATCCGCGGCGCCCCATTTCCACCGGTGGTGTGGCCGAGAATTCGGGTGACGGGTTCTGCGGCATGTCGCGAACCATATCGAGAGAATTCGGTGAACAGCAATGGTGCCGTGAAGGTCGATATCGCGGCGGCCCGGACGTCGGACGAGCCCTGTCGCCCGGCCGCTGCTGCGTCACCCGCTCAGCGGGCGGCTCGGGTGCCGCGACCCCGGACGGCGCCGAAGATGAGAACTC
>JAOPYP010000778.1 GCA_025964635.1 Actinomycetes bacterium
ACGATCAGGCTTGAGCTGGGGTGGCACCTAGTCGTGATAGTGACGATGGCCGGTCAGCCCGGGAGCCAGAACCGCACGTAAGCGCGCTGGCCCCTGCCTTCAGGTCGGGGCTATGGCGGTAGCACAACTGATCGGCTACCTTCACCCTGGTATGGCGTGTGTCGATCTCAGGTTCATGCTTGAATGCCTCCTCGACCTGCTCCCCCACCCGCTCTGCGGTTCACTGGAGGGGCGGCGGTCACTGCACTGATCACGCCCGTGACGCCCGGGAGATGACGCGCCATCCGACCGGCCTCGCGGCGCTTGAAATCGTGGTTCGCAGCTTCAGGTCATTGGCCACGGCCCTGACGCAATAGACCCGCCGGGCTGCACGCTCCGCAGCCAGTTTCTCCGCATATGTAGATGTGTGACCGGTCACGGCGACCGTCTCGTCCGGCATGGCTACCCCGATGGCTTCCGGGTCGGACATCTGCGGATCGCAGCGCAGCTCGCTGATGACGTCGTCGCTGATCTCATCAGCTGTCTTCATCGCCCGCCCCCGGCCATGGCGCGCGTTAGCTGCCGCGCGTTTCCATGTTGACCAGGCGCGCTGCATCGCCCACATCACCGGTTCGGTCAGGGAGATAGTGGCCACCGAGCGTACGTCGGCTGCCCTGGCGCGGAGTTTCCGCTTATAACGGTTCCTCAGGCGCGGTCCATCCGGGCGAAACGCGCAGAACCAGGCCAGGGACAGTGCGAGTACCACGCCCGGGCTGACAGCCAGCTCGGTCATCGAGTGGCCCAGCGGCGCCCGCCCACCTACCAGCGACAGCTCTGCACCTACCCTGAGGATGCCCAGGTCGCCGACATGACGCCGATGACCAGGAATGGCGCAGTTGGAAGCCGTCTCAACGCCGCCCGCCTGCCGTGCTGCGTTCCAGCCGCTCCGCGGCGATCAGGTCCCAGCAGCAACGCATGCCGGGGGCACGGCCGCGCCCGCGTCCCGTAGTCATGCCCCGGCGGCGACCGTGTCCTGGTCCCCCAGCAGGGCCCGAACGGCCGCGACTATGTAGCGGCACTGCTTGGCCGGATCCGGACGAGGTGCCAGGCCCAGCGGAGCACCTCGCCATCGATGACGAAGCGCCCGAGCACACCAAGGCCAGGTACAAGTTCCCGTACCGGGACTTCGCGAAAGTGCACCGCTGCGGGCGGCCCGCCGCTGAATTACGGCGGGGCGGCGGAAGTACCGCGACATCGAGGACGCGGCCGTCCGGCTCCGCGACGTGATGGACGAGATGGCCCACTGACTGGTCTGCGGACTGCGGCTACCCCGGGCACGGGAAGGAAGGCCACGCGAAGATCGCGTCCTTCCATCGCTGAAGAACCCGCGGACTGGGCTACCGAATGCTCCACGCAGCCGCAGCCGCAGCCCCCGCCGGCAGCCCCATTGCCAGGAGTAGCCTCAGGCGGATACCCCTATCCCGCGTCGATGATCTGGACGATCACCGCGTCGACATCCGGGTACTCCTCATCCGGGATCAGCACGATCGTATCGAGTACTACCTGGTCAGCTCCCTGGTCCCGGGCCGATGCAACGAGATCGTCGCGCCGTGCCGGGTAGGACGCGTTTTGCAGGTAGCCTCTGGCGGCCTCCCCGAACGCCTTGCTCACGTCGACCGGCCGCTGGTACTCGCGGTCGGGTAGCTGGCTGAGCACCTGCACGACCCGGTCGCACTCGCTTTGCGGGTAGTTGCCACCTTCACAGTCGCGTCGCGCGTGGCTGACCAGGTCGTCACGTGAGGCCGGATAGTCGACCCCGTGCAGGTGCCGTTGCACCAGCGCAGGGCTCGGGCGTGTGCTTTGGTTCTCGGTCATCGAAGTTGCCCTTCGATAGTGGTACTGCGACCGCCCCGTTCACGCTGACCTCTTCGGCTCCTGCTGAGCCAGTCCCGCGCATTGGCTGCGGGACGGGCGCACTGACTTCTTCAGGCTCTCACCACCGTTTCGTGATCTTCAGGCGGCCTCCGCGATCGGCATGGGGGCCGGGCATGGGGGCCGGGCATGCGTGCCGTTGCCCTCTGGGAATTGCGATCATGGTGGTGGTGATGGCCGCGTTGGTAGGCGCCGGCCTGTGGGTTGCCATCCGCGTGGAAAGCGGACTGGATGCGACGGCCAGACCGGCGCAGGGCCCGGCGCGCAGCCGCCGCTGCACGGATGGCCGCAAGACCGCGCGCCGCGGACCCCTCCTTGAGCCCTAGGCACACGCTCACTAGGCTTGGGTAGTGCCCCAGGCCGCCCCGACGCGGACCGCACTAGTTCGCCGAGCGCGCCGGATCAACCGCGAGCTGGCCCGGCTGTACCCGGATGCGCACATCGAGCTGAATTTCACGTCCCCGCTCGAACTGCTGGTTGCGGCGATCCTGTCTGCCCAGACCACAGACCGGCGGGTCAACGAGGTGACGCGGGTGCTCTTCGTGCGGTACCGCACCGCGGCCGATTACGCTGCCGCAGACCGGGCAGAACTCGAGCGGCTCATCAGGCCCACCGGTTTCTTCCGGGCCAAGGCGAACCAGCTCATCACCCTCGGACAGGCTCTGTGTGACCGCTTCGGCGGGAAGGTGCCGGAGACGTTCCAGGAGCTTGCGACCCTCCCGGGTGTAGGCCGCAAGACCGCCAACATGGTGCTCGGCGATGCCTTCGGCAAGCCCAGCCTGACGGTGGACACCCACTTTGCCCGGCTGGCGCGCCGGTTCG
>JAOPYP010000231.1 GCA_025964635.1 Actinomycetes bacterium
CCGGCGGCGCAGGCCGGATCCCGTCGAGCTGCCCGGGACTGAGCGGCTCGCCGTGACGCGGCTGTCGGACGATCTGGCCGAGCGTATCCGGCGCCTGATCATCAGCGAGGACATCGCCGAAGGCGCCCGCCTGCCTCCCGAGCGTGACCTCGCGCAGCGGTTCGGCGCCAGCCGCCCGACCGTCAACCAGGCGCTGCGCGCCCTGTCCCTGATGGGGCTGGTGGAGATCCGCCGCGGTTCCGGCGCCTACGTCGTCCGGCGTCCCGAGACCATGGTGACCGCGTCGGTCAACCTCATGCTCGACCTCGACCAGCGTTCCCTCAGCGACCTGATGCAGCTGCGGCTGTGGCTGGAAACCCTGGGCGCCCAGGAGGCCGCGGCCCGCACCCCGGAACTGACCGTGGCAGAGGCCGCCGCGATCCGTGAGGCCCTGAGCCGGCTCGGGGACTCAGCGCGGCGCGCCTCCGAGTGGATCGCCGCGGACACGGTGTTCCACGCCACCATCGTCCGCTCCGCGGGCAACCTCTACCTGTCCGCGATCTACGAGAGCGTGCACACCGCGGTCCTGTCGTTCGAGTACCGGCGGTGGGTGGACACCGAGTCTGTGCCGGACTGGCTGCGCGACACCACCCCGGAGCAGCAGCTGGCGCTGCACGAGCCGATCGCGGCCGCGGTCCTGGACCGGGACCCGGACGCCGCGGCCCAGGCCGTCGCCGTCCACCACCAGGTCATGCTGGAGCACCTCCGCCGCGCCTGACCGTGTTGACACCGCGGAGGACCAGTAACCATCATTGTGGCTTAGCCACTTCTCCACTTAGGGCAAAGTAGGTTCGATGAGCGCCACGGTGCATGTCTCCGCCCCCGGGACCCACTGGACCGTGCCGGACCCCCGCGAACTGGCCCTGAGGATCCGCCTGCGGGCCGTCCGGATGGTCGCCCCGCAGGGGTTCGGCTATCTGGGCCAGGCGCTGTCGTCCGCCGAGCAGGTGGCCGCCGTGTTCGCGGCCGCCCGCCCCGGCGTGGACCGGCTGGTCTGCTCGCCAGGGCACTACGTCATCGGCCCGTTCGCGGCCGCGGCCGAGCTGGGGCTGCTGGACGACGAGGCGGTCACGGGCTACGGGCAGAACGGCTCGCCGGTCGAGGCCATCGGCACCGAGCGCTCGCCGGTCATGGACTACACCTGCGGTTCCCTCGGCCAGGGGCTCTCCGCGGCGCTGGGGTTCGCCCTGTCCGACCGGCTGCGCGGCTCCGACGCACGCATCTTCACCATGGTCAGCGATGGGGAACTGGAGGAGGGGCAGGTCTGGGAGGCGGCCCTGTTCGCCGCGCACCACCGTCTCGGCCGGCTGGTGGTGCTGCTCGACGCCAACAACTCCCAGGTGGACGGGCCGGTCGACAGCATCACCACGCTCGAGCCGATCGCCGCGAAGTGGTCGGCGTTCGGCTGGCACGCCCAGGATCTCGATGGTCACGATATGGACGCGCTGTCCAGCGCGCTCGCCGCGGCGAGCGCGGACACGGGCCGGCCGAGCGTGCTGGTCTGCCGCACCTCGACCGTGCACGGCCTGGACTGCCTGCCGCCCGACGCGGACGGGCACTTCATCAAGCTGCCGCCCGAACTGGCCACGGCCGCAGAGAAGGAACTCACCGGCAAGCTGGAGGCCCTGCGTGCGTGAGCCGCCCTATCCCACCGAGGTCAAGCCCTACGGCCGGGCCCTCGTTGACCTGGCCCGGCGCCGGGACGAGGTGCTGTGCGTCAGCGGCGACCTGACCCGGCAGTGCGAGGTCGATCTGTTCCAGGCCGAGATCCCGGAGCGGTTCATCCATGCCGGCATGGCCGAGGCGAACATGATGAGCATGGCCGGCGCGCTCGCCCGCTGCGGCCACATCCCGTTCGTGCACACGTTCGGCGTGTTCGCCACCCGGCGCCCCTTCGACCAGATCGCCAACGCCATCGCGTACCCGGGCCTGCCGGTTCGCATCATCGGGTTCATGCCCGGTGTCTCGACGCCGGGCGGCCCGAGTCATCAGGCGACCGACGATGTCGCGCTGATGCGGGCGCTGCCCGGCATGACCGTGGTGGATGTCGCGGACGCCGTCGAGGTCCGCCAGGTCGCTGAGGCCGTGATCGACGTGCCGGGGCCGGTCTACGTCCGGCTCAAGCGCGGGGAGATCCCGGTCATCTTCGACGAGGGTCACGTGCTGCGGCTCGGCCAGGCCGAGGTCCTGGTGCCCGGGGACGACGTGGCCCTGTTCGCCAGCGGCATGATGCTCGCCGCCGCGCTGGCCGCGGCGCGGGCCCTCGTTGACCACGCCGTCTCCGTCTCGGTCATCAACGTGCCGACCATCAAGCCCCTGGACACGGCCACCGTCCGGGACGCGGCCGCCGGGGCGCGGGTCGCGGTCACGGCCGAGAACCACACCATCATCGGCGGCCTCGGATCGGCCGTGGCCGAGACGATCGCCGAGGCCGGGCTCGGCCGGCCACTGCGCCGGGTCGGGCTGCGCGACACGTTCGCGGAAGGCTCCCTGACCGCCCCGTACCTGTTCGACAAGTACGGCCTGTCCACCAGGACGCTGATCGAGACGATCTGGTCGGTGCTCGGCCGGCCCGGGCCGGCCCCGGACGCGCCGGCCGCCCCCGCTGAGACCGGCGAGTACTCGCCCGTCTGACCCGCCGTCACCACACCGAGGAGCATGCATGACCACGGACGTCCGCAGCCTCGGCTGGCTGGGCACCGGCCGGATGGGCGCGGCCATGGCCGGCCGGCTGATCGACGCCGGCGAGCGCGTCTCGGTGTGGAACCGGACCGCGTCCAAGACTGCGCCGCTGGTGGCCAGGGGCGCGCGGGCCGTCGAGCGGATCACCGACCTGGGCAGCTGCGACATCGTGTTCATCATGGTGTCCACGCCGGGCGACCTGCAGGAGGTGATCTGCGGGGAGGGCGGGCTGCTCAGCGGGGACCGCAGGCCGGGCACGATCGTGGACTGCTCGACCGTGTCCGCCGCTGCCTCGGCCGGCGTGCGGGCGGCCGCGAACGCCGCCGGAGCCGCCTTCCTCGCCGCCCCGGTCAGCGGCAACCCGCACGTGGTCGCCGACGGCGGGGCCTGCATCGTCGCCTCCGGGCCGGCCGAGGTGTTCGAGCACGTCAGACCCGTCCTCGAGGAGATCGCGAAGGTCGCCGTGCACGCGGGCGGGGAGGAGCAGAGCCGGCTGGTGAAGCTGTGTACCAACCTCTACCTGGGGATGATGGTCCAGGCCCTGGTCGAGGTGACCAGCCTGGCCGAGAAGGGCGGCACCGACCGCGCCGCGTTCCTGGAGTTCCTGGGCGGCACGGTGCTGGCGTCCGACTGGGTGCGCAAGCGCACCGGCGACCTGGTCGCCCGGGACTGGACCCCGACCTTCACCACGGAATTGCTGCGCAAGGACTTCGACCTCGGGCTGGGCGCCGCCCAGTCGCTGGAGGTGCCCATGCCCGTGGCGGCCACGGTATACCAGCTCATCCAGTCCGCCATCGGCACCGGCCTGCGTGACCAGGACTTCCTGTCGCTCTACGACCTGCAGGCCCGCGGCGCGGCGCTGGGGGAGCTGCCCTGACCGTGCTGCTCTTCCGCCGCGCCCGTCCCGGTTCCCGCCACACGCCGAAGGAATGCCCATGTCACTCCAGGAATTCGTCCCTACCCCCCGCTTCGAGGAGTACCGGGAGGCGTTCAAGGACTTCTTCCGCATGGAGCGCCGCGAGGACGGCGTCCTGCTCGTCGCCGCGCACACCCTGGGCGGCCCCATCCAGCTCAGCGTGCAGAACCACCGAGCGCTCGGCCAGATGCTGAAGACAGTCGGCGCGGACCCCGAGAACGAGGTGCTGATCCTCACCGGCTCGGGTGAGGAGTTCATGATGACCTCCGATCCCGAGGGCTTCGCCCTCGAGGAGGCCGACATGGAGTACTGGGCCTACGAGTACGCCTACAAGGATGGCCGGATCAACGTCAGTGCCCTGGTCAACGACGTGGAGATCCCCACCATCGGCCTGCTCAACGGGTCCGGCTTCCACTCCGAGATCGTGCTGATGTGCGACCTCACACTGGCCGCGGACGACGCCACCCTCTTCGACCTGCACTACGACATCGGCTCGGTGCCCGCCGACGGCATCCACAACGCGTTCCAGGAACTGCTCGGGGTGAAGCGCGCGGCCTACGCCCTGCTCACCGGCGAGGCGATCAGCGCGCAGCAGGCGCTGGACTGGGGAATGGTCAACGAGGTGCTGCCCCGGGACGAGCTGGTCACGCGCGCTTACCAGATCGCTGACCACATCATGTCCCAGCCGAGGACCACCCGCCGGCTCACCACGCAGATCGTCCGGCGCCCCTGGAAGCAGCGGATCGTCAGCGACCTGGACGGGGGGTTCGGGATCCAGATGTTCGGCCACATCGCCAAGAAGCGTGCCGTCCACGGCGAGCAGCACATCAGGTCGACGGTCGACTACGTGCGCGAGGGACGCCAGAACAATTTCGACTGACCGGCCCTGGCCGCCGTGCCAGGCAAGGTGCGGGGCGCCAGCCTCCCCAGGCCCTAGGGTACGAGGATGGCGTTTGCCCCTGGCCTGCTTTCCTTCGTCCAGATCGTCGTCGCGGACACCGACACGGCGATAGCGATGGGCAGTGGTGACGTGCCGGTGCTCGGCACGCCCCGGCTGCTCGCGCTCGCGGAAGCAGCGGCGGTGGCGGCCATCGGGCCCAGCCTGGATCCCGGCCTGACCTCGGTCGGCACGTCGGCTGCCCTGGAGCACAAGCGGCCCAGCCCGGTCGGGACGGAGGTCGTGGTCGAGGCGGAGCTGACCGAGGTGGACGGCCGGCGGCTCGGGTTCAGGTTCATCGCCAGGCAGAAGCCGCCCGCCGGATCGCCAGATGACGAGGACACGGTCATCGGCGCGGGCACCCTGGAACGGGTACTGGTGGACAGGGATCAGTTCATCAGCCGGGCTCAGCGCGAGTGACCACACGCAAGGGCTCAGCCTCGCGGGCTGGTCGACGGCACGCTGATCAGCTGGCCGCGTAGCGCCAGAAGTCCCGCATCCACTGGGGCGGGATGGGGCTGTCCGCGGCCACCTGGGTGAACAGGATGGCGACGGTGCCGGTGGACGGGGTGATGTGCGCCGAGGTGCCGGTGCCCCCGACCCACCCGTAGCGCCCGGGGATGTTCCACGGGTCGATGGGCGCGACGTCGACCGACGCGCCGAACCCCCAGCCCTGGCCCTCCAGGAACAAGGCACCGATCTCGCGCTGGGCGGGTGTGGTGTGGTCGGTGGTCATCAGCCGGACTGAGTCGGCGGACAGCAGACGGCGGCCGCGCGGGGCGGTGCCGCCGGCCAGCAGCATCTGGCCGAACGCCAGCCAGTCATCGGCGGTCGAGGCCAGCCCGCCGGAACCGAGCGGGAGGGCTGGCCGGGTGCTCCACTGCCCGTCCGGCGCGTC
>JAOPYP010000794.1 GCA_025964635.1 Actinomycetes bacterium
GCTACCGCGATCGGGTACGCCCGGGAGCAGCTCGGCAAGCCCTACCTGTGGGGCGGCACCGGCCCGGACGCGTTCGACTGCTCCGGGCTGATGATGATGGCGTACCGGGCGGCGGGCATCAGCATCCCGCGGACCTCGCAGCAGCAGTGGGCCTGGGGGCCGAAGATCCCGGCCAGCCAGGTGCGGCCCGGTGACCTGGTGTTCTTCGCGGGCTCCGACGGCACGCCGACCGCCCCGGGGCACGTCGGACTGGTCATCGGCAAGGGCATGATGCTCGAGGCCTACGCGACGGGCTTTCCCATCCGGATCTCCGCGTACGGCACCTCCACGGCGGCGGCGGGCGACGGCACCGTGGTCGGTTTTACCCGCCCGTGGGCTCACCCGGGTGTCAAACTCCCGGCCCACTAGGACTCTCCGCCGTCCCCGCCGGATCAGCCCGGCCGGATGGCCCGCCGGATCCGCCCAGCCCGATCGGGCCGGGCTGGATCGCCCGCCGGATCCGCGGAAGCCGGCATTACTGATCGCATTGATCCACTTTGCCCGCCGGATGGGTGGCGTCTACTAGCATGAGGCGGCCTTCCGCGGGCAGTCGCGAAGGCGATCTGCTGGCTGGCGGCCGAGAAGGCCAGGAAGGAAGGTTCCGTGGCCCGTCGTATCACCGTGCTGGGCACCGGGTATCTCGGGGCCACGCACGCCGCATGCCTCGCCGAGCTGGGCTTCGAGGTGCTCGGCCTGGACACCGAACCGGACGTGATCGCCGCGCTGGCCGCCGGGGAGCTGCCCTTCTACGACCCCGGGCTGGACGAGCTGCTCCAGCGGGGCCTGCGGTCCGGCCGGCTCCGCTTCACCACGTCGTACGCCGAGGTCGCGGACTTCGGCGACGTCCATTTCGTCTGCGTGGGCACGCCGCAGCGGGCCGACTCGGCCGGTGCCGACCTCTCCCAGCTGCTGAGCTGCATCGACTCGCTCGCGCCGCGGCTGGAACGGCCGTGCCTGATCGCTGGGAAGTCCACCATCCCGGTGGGGACGGCCGCCAGCCTCGCCGAGCGCATCACGGAACTCGCCCCCGCCGGGGCGCAGGTCCAGCTGGCCTGGAACCCGGAGTTCCTGCGCGAGGGGTTCGCGGTGGCCGACACCCTGCGCCCGGAACGGATCGTGGTGGGGGTGCGGTCCGCGGAGGCCGAGGCCATCCTGCGCGAGGTGTACGCGGAGCCGATTGCGGCCGGTGTCCCGTTCCTGGTCACCGGCTACGAGACGGCAGAACTGGTGAAGGTCGCGGCCAACGCGTTCCTGGCCACCAAGATCTCCTTCATCAACGCCATGGCCGAGGTCTGCGAGGCGGCCCAGGCGGACGTCACCGAGCTGGCCGACGCGCTCGCCTACGATCACCGCATCGGGCCAGCCAGCCTGCGGCCCGGTCTCGGGTTCGGCGGCGGCTGCCTGCCCAAGGACATCCGGGCGTTCATGACCCGGGCCACGGAACTGGGTGCGGCCGAGTCGGTCTCGTTCCTGCGTGAGATGGACGCGATCAACGGGCGCCGGCGGTCCCGGATGGTCGCGCTGGCCCAGGACCTGGCGGGCGGGTCGCTCGCGGGGCGCCGGGTTGGCGTGCTGGGCCTGGCGTTCAAGCCCGATTCCGACGACATCCGCGACTCTCCGGCGCTGGCCGTGGCGACCGCCGTCCACGCCCTGGGGGCCCAGGTCACCGCCTATGATCCGGTGGCCATGGACCGGGCCCGGCGCGCGCACCCGGAACTGGGCTACGCCGGCTCGATCCTCGGCGCGGCCGCCGACGCTGACGTGCTGCTCCTGCTGACCGAGTGGCCGGAGTTCAGCCAGGCGGACCCGGAGGTTATCGGGAAGGCCGTGGCCTCCCGGAACGTCGCGGACGGGCGGAACGCCCTCGACGCCGGGGCCTGGCAGGCGGCGGGCTGGACCTACCGGGCCCTCGGCCGCCCGTAAGCCATGCCTCAGCTGTTCAGCGTGGCGCCCGGACCGTTCCTGATGGCCCGGGGCCCCGCGACCGGCCGCCAGGCCAGCACGCTCCCGTCCTGCAGGGTGGGCGGGCCGAACACGTTGGTGAGGTAACGCCCGAGCCGCGAGTCCCGGCTGGTGACCGCGACAATCGCCGCCGGGCGCCAGTACCCCAGGTCGGACCGGAGCCGGGCGGTGGACGGGGCTACGGCTCCTGGCTTGCCCAGCCACAGGGCGTTGAGATAGTGGGCGGTCGGCTTCCGGCCGCTGCCGCACAGTTCGGCCTTACCGGTGCCCGGGCTGGGAGCGATGCAGTAACCGCCGATCACGGAGCCGGGCACGCCAGTGTCAGCCTGCCAGCGCATTATCGTGGCGGGCTGGACCGGGACGACCAGCACCCGCGCGTTGCCGGCCAGCCGCAGCCGGGCGAACGCCTGCTGCCAGCCGACCGGGGCCGTGATCACCGCTGCCGCCTGCAGCGGGAGCGGGATGATGGGCACGACGGCCAGGGCGATGAGGGCCACGGCCGCGGCCTTACGCCAGGCCGGGGCCCGGTCCGGGACCGGCGGTGGGCCCGCCGCGGGAGCGTCATCCGCCGCGGGAGCCGCATCCGCCGCGGGAGCGTCATCCGCCGCGGACAGGGCCGGGGCGTCCGCCGCCGGGGTCGGCGCCGCCGCCCCCGCGGCCGGTGCCGGGACAGCCGGTCCCGGGACGCGGGTTCCCCGGGCCCTTCCCCAGGCCAGATCCAGCGAGAACGCCAGGACCACGGCGGCCGCGCCATCCGCCAGCAGCGAGAAACGGTTCGGCAGGCTCTGGCTCAGCAGCGGCACCCCCTGCAAGTAGTGCCAGGGCAGCAGGGCGGCTGGGTAGTGCAGCCCACGGAGCAGCACGGTCCGGCTGCCCAGGCTGAACACCTCCAGCACCGCGAAGGTCACGGCCAGCGCCCGGACCCGCGGGTCCCGCCAGAAGCGGAGCGCGGCGAGCAGCAGCACGACCAGCATGGGCCAGCCCAGGTAGGCGAAGTACTCGACCATCCGCACCGGGTGGCCCGCCAGGTACTGCACCGTGCCCTGGGAGTGGATCAGCACGCCGCTGGGCCCGTTCACGAAGTCGCCCGGGCGGTTTCGGAAGTGCCCCGGCGTCCAGGGACTGCCCTGCTCGGCGAGCGGGCCGTGGAACTGCACCCACAGCGGGTACCCGCACGTCACTACCAGGACGCCGGCCGCCGTGGCGAGCCCGGTGGCGGCCCCGCGGATCCGGCCCGGCACGGCGCGCGGGTGCCCGGCCGCCAGCACCACGACGATGACCGCGGCGGCCACGGCGGTCAGCGCCACCGTTTCCTCGGCGATGAACAGCTGGGCCGCCGTCAGCAGGCCCAGCCAGGCTCCGGTCCGCACCGGCCTGCCGCGGCCGGTCACCAGCCGCAGCAGCGCGTCGATCATGAGCGGGAGCAGCACCGCGAACTGCAGGTGGTAATGCCCCACCGCGGCGATGCGCAGGGCGGGGGAGAAGCCGAAGACCGCGCCGCCCAGGGCTGCCGCGGCCAGGCTGGCGCCCCAGCGGCGCAGCACCCAGAACATGGTGGCCGCTGAGCCCGCGAAGCCCAGCGTCAGCACGGTGGTCAGGGTGGCCTGCGGGCCGAGCGCCAGCGTCAGCGGGGCAAGCACCACGCCGGGCAGCAGGAACGACGTGTTCCACATCAGGTTGACACCCTGCGGGGCGTTCAGCGCCATGGTCACCAGGTCCGGGAGCCGCCCGTGGGCGATCGCCGTCGCTTCATACCGGACGAACCAGGCGAACAGGTCGATGTCGTGGGACACGCCGTTGCCCGGGACGACCTGGGCGCGCCCGGCCGGGTCGGCCCACAGGTGCCAGGTCAGCGCCACCGCGCCCAGCAGGTAACCACCCAGGATGAGCCAGGAGGCCACGCGGGCACGCGGCGGCCGGTCCTGCGTGGCCTGCCCCGGCGGGGCTGCCTGCGGCGGGCGGCCCGCCCGCCGGACAAGGCTCACCCCCACCTCCCCGGCTCGGGTCCGTACGCCGTGCGCGCTAAGCAGGGGTACCGCGGCGCTGGGCCCGCTTGGACGTCATCCGGATGCGGGTCAGCAGCCATACCGCCTGCACCCCGTCCTTCCAGGTGATCTTCTTGCCTTCCTCACGGCTGCGGGCCCGGTAGGTGATCGGCACCTCGAACGGGCGGATCTGCCGCGCGAGCAGCTTTCCGGTGATCTCCGCTTCCATGCCGAACCCGTTGGAGGTGATGTCCAGGCTGCGGTACAGTTCCAGGGGCATCAGCTTGTAGCAGGTCTCCAGGTCGGCGATGTAGGCGTTGAACAGGATGTTGGCAACGGTCGTCACGCCCTTGTTGCCCATCACGTACCAGAACGAGTAAGCCGAGTGGCTGCCGAACGTCCGGCTCCCGAAGACCACCGTGGCCTCGCCGCGGAGCACCGGCTTGAGCAGTTCCGGGATCTCCTCCGGCTGGTATTCCATGTCAGCGTCGAAAGGCTGGATGTAGTCGCCGGTCGCGGCCGCGGCTGCGGTGCGCACCGCGGCCCCCTTGCCCTGGTTGACCGAGTGCCGGAGTTTGATCAGACGGTCGTCGTGCAGGCCGTCGAGGATCTCTGATGTCCCGTCCGTGCTCGCGTCGTCCACGACCACGAACTCCACCGGGCAGGGGAACTCCACGTCCAGCACTCGCTTGAGCGCGTTCTGGACTGTCTCAGCCTCGTTAAAGACCGGCATCAGGATCGATAGCTTCACAGCGGCGCCATCCTGTTGTCGCAAATTGGTCAATGGACTATATAACGAATATCCCCGGAACCTTGGCGGAGCTAGGCAAAGTACCAGGAAAGGCCCGGCCAACCGCCGTTAACGGCGCCACACCACCACCCGGCCCACGGAGAAGCTGGGCGGCCCGAAAACTGCAGTCAGCAGCCGCCCGAGACGAGAAGTACGCCGGGTCACCGCGACCACGGCGGCCGGCCGCCACCGGGCCACGTACCGGCGCATCTGGGCGGTCGTGGGGCTCTTGGCCTGGCTGGAGGGGCGCCACAGCGCGTCGATGGACTTGGCGGTGGCCTGGGCCTGGCGGCCACCGTAGCCCATGGCCTTGCCCTTGCGGTTGGGCCCGATGAAGTAGCCGCCGTTCATGGAGCCGGGATACCCCGTATCCGCGTACCAGCGCAGCGCCTGTGAGACGTGGCCGTACGGCACCGGCACCACCAGGACCCGGGCGTCCCGCGGCAGTGCCAGCCGGGCGAAGGCCGCGCGGTACCCG
Source organism: Actinomycetes bacterium (assembly GCA_025964635.1). Lineage (GTDB taxonomy): Bacteria > Actinomycetota > Actinomycetes > Streptosporangiales > Streptosporangiaceae > RYN-230. The sequence goes on from JAOPYP010000794.1 coordinate 5,255, forward strand.
GCCGGGACCGCCGCGACCTGGGTGGTGTGGAGGGGCAGCGGGATCAGCGGCAGCACCGCGATCGCCGCGAGCGCCACCGGGATGCCCACGCGCCACCAGCGGGGCTGCGCCGCAGACAGGGCCAGGTCCAGCGAGACGGCCAGCACCACCGCGGCCAGCCCGTCCGCCAGGATGGACAGCCGGTCCGGCAGCATCTGGCTGACCACCGGCAGGCTGGCCACCCAGTTCCAGGGCAGCAGCGCCGGGGGAACGGTGACCCCGCGGACCACCTGCGTGCCGCCGAGGGACAGGATCTCCAGCACCGCGCAGGCCACCGCGGCGACCCGGATCCTCAGGTCGCGCCAGTACCAGACCGCCGCGATGATCAGCAGCACGAGCAGCGGGTAGCCGAGATACGCGACGTATTCCGAGACGTAGGCCGGGTGCCGGGCGACGGCCGCCGCCCCCGAAGGGGTGTGCAGCAGCATGTTGCCCGCCGGGGTCACGAATGCCGCGGCGCGGTTCCGGAAGTGGTTGCCCTTCCAGGGGTTGCCGTGCTGGGCCAGCGGGCCATGGAACTGCACCCACAGGGGGTAGGCGCAGATAACCAGCGCGACCCCGGCGGCGACCGCCAGGCCGGCCACGCTCCGTCCCGTCTGCCCGGCCACCGCGCCCGGCTTCATCACGACCAGGACGGCAAGCACCACCCCAGCGGCCAGGACCGTATCGACCAGGAGTTCTTCGCCGATGAAGAACTGAGCCGCGGCCAGCAGGCCGAGCCAGACCCCATTCTTGACCGGGTGGCCGCGGCCGGTGACGATGCGCAGCATGGCGTCGATCAGCAGCGGCGGCAGCACGGCGAACTCGAGGTGGTAGTGGCCGACCGCGGCCGCGAGCAGGGCCGGGGAGAACCCGTACAGCGCCCCGCCGAGCGCCGCGGGGCCGATCCGGACGCCCCAGCGCCGCAGCACCCAGTACAGCGCGGCCGCCGATCCCGCGAAGCCCAGCGTGAGCAGCACCGTCAGCGTCGTCTGCGGGCCGGCCAGCAGCGTCACCGGGGTCAGCAGGACACCCGGCAGCAGCAGCGAGGTGTTCCACATCAGGTTGATGCCGTGCGGCGCGTTCATCGCGGTGGTGACGAGGGCCGGCAGGCTCCCGTGCGCCACGGATTCCGCCGAGTAGCGGATGAACCAGGCGAACAGGTCGACGTCGGTGACGTCGCCGACCTGCATGCGCGAGGCGGGGCCGGCCCACAGCCGCCAGGTCAGCGCGACCGCGCCGAGCATGTAGAGGACCAGGACAATCCAGGGAGCCCACGGCCTGGCCCGCAGCCGCGGGGGGTCGGCGGTCTGGGACGGTCTAACCGCCGAGGGGACGAGGTCCACCGCCACCTCCAAACGCCTGGGACCCGCGGCCGCCCGTATTAATCACCGCTTCATGGACCTTATCCGGATACGACTGGGCCGGTGCCAGCTTGGCCCGGGCTTGGCCCGGCCAGTCCGGCCGCTGGCCAGTCCGGCCGGCGATTCCGGCTCCCAGCCGGCCCACCCCGGGGTGATCAAGCCGGCGGCTGAGCCGGCCCGGCGGTCCAGGGACCGGCGGTCCAGGGCCCCGCGGTCCAGGGCCTGGCGCCCAGGCCGTCCAGCAGCTCCCGCATCGGGCCGAGCTCCTCGTAGGTCAGCAGTACCGGGTCGGCCGGCGAGGCGAGCGCGAGGGCACGCCGGAGCGCGTCTTCCGGCCCGTCGGCCGGCAGGATGCGGATGTCCGGGCGGTGCCGGGCCAGCGCGCCGGAAATCAGCCGGGTCATCTCGCCGGCCGCGCGCCCGCGCAGGTCGCGGTCCTCGTAGACGACCACCCGGCTGAACCAGGTCGCCACGGTGGCCGCGCTCTCCGCGACCAGGTCGTCCCGGCGGTCGCCGGGCAGGGTGATGGCCGCGACGGGCTGGCCGCCCCAGGCCTCGTGCAGCAGGCGTCCCATGGACGCCAGCGCGGCCGGGTTATGCCCGTAGTCCACGACCAGCGGGATCGCGCCGACCTGGTAGACGTTGCCGCGGCCCGGGTTGGATTCGGCCGGGGTGAAGGTGGCGAAGCCCCGCCGGATGTCCTTGACGCTCACCCCCAGCGCCCGGCACGCGGCCGCCGCGGCCAGCGCGTTGGCCAGCAGGTGGGCCGCGGCGCCGCCGAACGAGCCAGGCAGCTCATCCGTGTGCAGCAGCGCCGTTTCCTCCCCGCCCCGGGCCTCGATCAGCTGGTTGTCGCGGAGCAGGCAGGCGATTCCTCCGGTCATCCGGTGCGCCATGACGACGGGGCTGCTGGGGGACAGGCTGAAGAACCGGATCACCGGGTTCCGGTCGCGGACGGCGGCCCGCTGGGCGAGGCCGGCGGAGCGTGGGTCGTCGGCGTTGAGCACGACCGTGCCGCCGCGGACGATCTCCTCGGCCACCAGGGCTTTGACGTCGGTCAGGTCGTCGAGGTCATCGATCCCGTCAGAACCCAGATGATCGGCGGTGATGTTGGTGACCACGGCGACGTCGGCGCGATCGTAGCCGAGACCGCGCCGGACGATGCCGCCCCGGGCCGTCTCCAGGACCGCCGCCTCCACCGTGGAGTCGTCCAGCACCATCTCGGCCGACCGCGGGCCCGATGCGTCGGCCGCGTGGATCAGCTGCCCGCCGCAGTAGACCCCGTCCGTGGTGGCCATCCCGACGCGCAGGCCGGCCTGGCCGAGGATGTGGGAGATCATCCGCACCGTGGTGGTCTTGCCGTTGGTTCCGGTCACGGACACGATCGGGATGCGCGACGGTGCGCCCGGCGGATAGAGCCGGTCCACGATCGCGCCCGCCACGTCGCGCGGGCGGCCCGCGCTGGGCTGCAGGTGCATCCGCAGCCCGGGACAGGCATTGAGCTCGATCACCGCGCCGGCCTGCTGGCCCGGCGGCACGGCGATGTCGGCCAGCCGGACGTCGATGCCGCACACGTCGAGGGCGGCCGCGGCGGCCGCCCGGCAGCACATCGCCGCCACCTCGGGGTGCACCAGATCGGTCATGTCCGTGCTGGTGCCGCCCGTGGACAGGTTGGCGTTGCGGCGCAGCGTGACGACCTGGCCCGGCCCGGGCACCGACCCAGGATGCAGCCCCTGCTCCGCCAGGTGGTTCAGGGCATGGTCGTCGAGCGTGATCCGGGTCAGCGGCAGTGCGTGGCCCTCGCCCCGGCGCGGGTCGCTGTTGGCTTGCCGGACCAGCGCCCCGATGTCCTGGTGGCCGTCGCCCGTCACCGACGCCGGGTGCAGCCGGGCCGCGGCCACCACATGTCCGTCCACGACGAGGACCCGGTAGTCGAGGCCGGGGATATATTCCTCAACGACAACCTCAGCGCCGCTGGTGCTGGCCCGCTCGTACGCCTGCGAGGCCTGGTCCGGGGTGGTCACGCCCACGGTGACGTTCGCCCCGTGATTGCCGTTGCGTGGCTTGATCACCAGCGGTGGCCGCAGCCCGCCCAGGGCCGCCGCGGCGTCGGCGGCCGACCGGGCTACCACCCCGGCGGGCACCGGGACTCCCGCGGTGGCTAGCACCTCCTTGGCCAGTACCTTGTCGGAGGCGATATCCACGCCCACCGCGGAGGTCTGCTCGGTGAGCGCCGCCCAGAGCAGCCGGCGGTGGCAGCCGTAGCCCAGGCGGAGCAGACTCAGCGCCCCGGTCCGCCGGACCGGGATGCCCCGCTGCCGGGCTGCGGCGGCCAGGGCCGCGGTGCTGACCCCGGGCCGGGCTGCCGCCACCGCCCGGGCGATCCCCTCCAGGGCGTCCCCGAATGGCGCAGGCCGTTCGGCCAGGGTTTCGGTGACCACCCAGATGGCCAGCGTGAGCAGGTCGCGCGGCACGCCGGAGGAGGCCGGCTCGTCCCGCGGGCATTCCATGATGACGTCGTAGCGGCCCTCAGCGCCGGCCCACACGGTCCGCCCGAAATGCACCTCGCGGCCGGCCAGGGCGGACAGCTCGAGCGCCACATGCTCGGTCACGTGACCGAAGTAGGTCCCGCGGGCCAGCGCGTCGAGGAAGCCGCCCGGGCGCCCGGCGGCGCAGTGATGCCCGGCCAGCCCGGGCAGCGCCCCGGTCAGCCGGCCGGTGAAGCCGGGACAGTCCGACGTCTCCTGGCCGGTCAGCCCGTCCAGTTCGAGCCGGGCCACGGCGATCGGCCGGGACGTATAGATGTTCGGGCCGGACAGGCGATGGCTGTCGATGAGGCGCACGTCTGCTCCCTCGGTCGTTCCTCAGCGGGGGCGGCGTGTCGGGCTGGCCTGGTTTTGAGCAGCAGGGCTCAGCAGCGGAGCTCAGTAGCGGTTGTGGGCGGGCCCGATGCTCGGCGCCCGCTGCGCGATGTCGAACACGCACCCGGCTGGCATCAGGTGCAGCCGCACGTCAAACAGGGTGATCGGGTCGCAGTCACCCGCTGCGTGCACCACCGTGGCCTGCTCGCCGTCAGCCACCGTGGCCACCCCGGTGCCGAGCACCTCGAAGGTGTCGCCGTCGACCAGGATCGCGGTGTTCTCGTCGATGCCCACCCCGAGGTGGTCCGGGTCGAGCGCGACCGCGCTCAGCAGCCGCGGAAGCCGGCCGCGCTCCGCGAAGTGCATGTCGATGAGCATCTTGGCCAGGCCCAGCCCGGGGCCGGTCCG
>JAOPYP010000818.1 GCA_025964635.1 Actinomycetes bacterium
GGAGGATTTCCCGCCGCGGGATGTCCCGGGGCACGCCCTCCGGTCCCGCGCTCAGTGGCCGGCCTGGGCGAAGTCCAGCGCTTCCCGGGCCAGCGGCAGCCAGGCCAGCTCCGACTCCGGGGCCAGGCTGAACCATTCCTTCATCGGCGTGCCCTTGTTGGCGTCGAACCGCACCCCGTCGCCGCCGGCGACCAGCGCGTCGACCCGGGGGGCCGGGAGCTTCACCACGAGCCGCCCGCGGACGAACATCGCGAAGATCTTTCTTTCCCAGCGCAGCGCGCCGCGGCCGAACCCGGAGCCGCCGCGCGGCGGGGTCACGCCGGGGCTGCCGACCAGCTCATCGACCAGGTCCTCGAACCGGTCCCCGGGTCGGCCCGCAGCCGCCCCGGGCGGCGCGCCCGCCGGGCGGCCCGCACTCGCCGTCTCATGTTCACCTGCCACGCGACCAGGCTAGACCCCGGGGCCGACAACACGCCGGGACCGGCAATCCGCCCTCCGGGAGCGGGCCGCGGCGGCGAGGCGGACACTGGAGACATGCGCTATCTGGCCACCGGCACCGCGAAGCAGATTTCCAAGATCGGCCTGGGCACCTGGCAGTTCGGCTCGAAGGAGTGGGGCTACGGCGAGCCGTACGCCGAGCAGGTGGCGCACGCGATCGTGCGCCGGGCCCTCGATCTGGGCGTGACCCTCTTCGACACGGCCGAGATCTACGGGTACGGGCGCAGCGAACGGATCCTGGGCCAGGCCCTGGGCGAGGACCTGAACTCGGTGTTCCTGGCCACGAAGATCTTCCCGGTGCTCCCGCTGCCCCCGGTCGTGGAGCAGCGCGCCGTGGCCAGCGCGAACCGGCTCGGCGCCCGTCACCTGGACCTGTACCAGATGCACCAGCCCAACCCGGTGGTCCGTGACGGCCCGGCCATGCGCGGGATGCGGGCCCTGCAGCGGGTGGGCCTGGTCGGCGACGTGGGGGTCAGCAACTATTCGCTGGACCGCTGGCGGGCCGCCGAGGCCGCGCTGGGCGGCCCGGTCCTGAGCAACCAGGTCCGGTACAGCCTCGTCGACCGGGCCCCCGAGCGGGACTTGCTGCCCTACGCCGAGTCCGAGGGCCGGGTGATCATCGCGTACAGCCCGCTGGCCCAGGGGCTGCTGTCCGGGCGCTACCACCGCGACAACCTGCCCGCCAACCGGGTCCGCGGCGCCAACCCGCTGTTCCTGCCGGAGAACATCGAGCGGGCCGCCGAGCTGATCGGCGTGCTGCGCGGGGTGGCTGACGCGCACGGGGCCACCCCGTCCCAGATCGCGCTGGCCTGGGTGATCCGCAACCCGGCCGTGACCGCGATCCCGGGCGCGTCCAGCGTCGAGCAGCTGGAGAGCAACGTGGCCGCGGCCGACATCGACCTCAGCGACGAGGAGGACCAGGTCCTGCGGGCGGCGTCGGACCGGTTCCGGCCGCTCACCGGGCGGGCCACCGTCCCCCGCCTGCTCCGCGCCCGGTTCGCCCGCTGACCCGTCCCGCTCCGCTGACCCGTCCGCACCGCTGACCCGCTCAACCCCGGCCGATGAACGGCATGGTCGTCGCGGTGATCGTGAGGAACTGCACGTTCGCGTCCAGCGGCAGTCCGGCCATGTAGAGCACGGCCGCCGCCACATGCTCCGCGCCGAACGTGGGCTCGGGGGCCACCGACCCGTCCGCCTGCAGCACTCCCTGCCCCATCCGCCGGGTCATCTCGGTCGCGGCGTTCCCGATGTCGATCTGGCCGCAGGCGATGCCGAACGCCCGGCCGTCGAGCGAGATCGACTTGGTCAGCCCGGTCATCGCGTGCTTGGTGGCGGTGTACGCCACGGACCCCGGCCGCGGCACGTGCGCGGAGATGGACCCGTTGTTGATGATCCGGCCACCGCGCGGGTCCTGCGCCTTCATCGTCCGCACGGCCTCCCGTGCGCACAGGAATGCGCCGGTGAGGTTGGTGTCGACGGCCCGCCGCCAGTCCTCCAGCGAGACCTCGTCCACCGCGCCGCCCGCGCCGAAAATCCCCGCGTTGTTCACCAGCAGGTCGATGCGTCCCCACCGGCCGCGCACGGCCTCAAACAGCGCCGCAACGGAACCCGCATCGGTGACATCGGTGACCACCGGCAGGGCGGCCTGCGCGGCTGGTGCGGGGAGGCCGGAGCCCGACACGGCCTCGCGCAGCGCATCCTCCCGGCGGCCCGCCACCGCCACCTGCCAGCCGGCGCCCAGCAATGCCCGGGCGATCTCCCGGCCCAGCCCGGACCCGCCCCCGGTGACCACGGCGACCCCGGTGGTGATCATGCGGCTCCTTCCGGGGCCCACTGATAGGGCGTGGTCCGGGCCAGGCACCGGAAGCCCAGCCGGCGCAGGATCGGCTCACTGTCGGCGGACGCGTCCACGGTCAGGTAGCGGTAGCCGCGGCGACCGGCCAGCCCGGCCCGGTAGGCGATCAGCGCTCGGTAGATGCCGCGGCCCCGCCAGCCGGGCAGCGTCCCGCCGCCCCACAGGCCGGCGAAGTCCGTCCCCGGCGGGAAATCCGCCCGGGCCGCGCAGACAGGTTGGGATCCGGCCATGGCCAGCACCATGGCGATGTCGCCGGGGTTGTCGCGCAGCTGGGCCACCAGGGCGTGGCGCAGCCGGGACTGGTCCCCGCCGAAGACCTGATCATGCACCTGGATGAGCTGGTCCACCCCGGCCTCGGTGGTGACCGGCCGCAGGGTTACCCCGTCCGGCAGCGTGACGTCCGCAGGCAGGGAGGCGACCTCCGCGACCATCACGGCCTCCTCCTCATCGGGCACGAACCCGGCCGACGCGAGCCGGTCACCCAGGTCCGGGGGCTGATCGTAGTCGTAGAGCTTCCACTCGAACGGCAGGCCGAGCCCGGCGAAGTACCCGACCTGCGCGGCGATCACCTGGTCAGCGGCGGCCGGGTCGCCCAGGTCCGACCAGGTGATGCCGGACCAGCCCCGCCCGTCGCGGGCGACCTCACGGACGATCGCGCCGTCCGCCTCGGTGCGCGCTCCGGGCGCGTCGGCGCGGGTGCGGCGGCGGACCTGCTCATCGAACGTGGCGCGCAGCGCAGCGTCATCCATCCCCGCAGATCACCATCCCGGGCCGGGCCGCGCAACCGGTTTCGGCCTGCGTTTCCAGCCCGTGCTGTCCGGACCGTGGCATCCGGTGATCCGGGGCGGCAGACGACAATGCAGTTCTGCGGCCGGGCGGGCCCAGCACACTGGCCCGTGGTGGCGCCGGGTGATTCCGGACCGCCTAGGCTGGGGAGATACCCGTCGCCATCAGGCGCCCGCGGCGGGTGTGGCTGGGCAGGTGTGGCGGGGCAGGTGTCGCTGGATGGGGGCCGCGGGGCAGGTACCCGCCGGAGGCAGGAGGTCGGCATGGCTGACGCGGCGTCGGGACCGGAGCGTCCCGAGGACGACGTGAAGCGCAAGTTCCGCGAGGCGCTGGACCGCAAGCGCGGCAAGCAGGCGGACATGAACGCGCGGCAGTCCGCGCGGGACGGCGGCAAGGTGAACGGCGCCCACGGCCCCGCGCAGAGCAAGCGCTCGTTCCGCCGCAAGAGCGGTGGCTGAGGGCCCTTTGGCCCGTCCCCGGGAGGCCCGCCCGGTGTGGACGGCCCCGGTGGTGCGGGCGGCCCGGTGACCGGCCGGCTGACGCCGCGCCCAGGCGGGCCGGCCCGGCTGCGGGCGTTGCTGGGGTCCGGCGACACCATCGTGGCCCCGGGCGCGTTCGACCCGCTGGCCGCGCGCCTGGTCGAGGAGGCGGGTTTCCCGGCGGTGTACATGACCGGGTTCGGCACGTCGGCGGCGCTGCTCGGCCGGCCGGACGTGGGCCTGCTGACGATGACCGAGATGGTGGACAACGCCCGGCGGATCGCGGACTGCGTGGACATCCCGGTGATCGCCGACGCGGACACCGGGTACGGCAACCCGCTGAACGTGATCCGGACCGTCGGGGCCTACGAGGCGGCGGGAGTCGCCGCGATCCACCTCGAGGATCAGGTGGCCCCGAAGAAGTGCGGCCACATGGAGGGGAAGCAGGTCATCCCGCCCGGGGAGATGGCGCAGAAGATCCGGGCCGCGGTGGCCGCCCGGACCCGGCCGGACTTCGTGATCATCGCCCGGACCGACGCGCGGGCGGTGGAGGGACTGGAGCGGGCCCTGGACCGGGCCCGGCAGTACCGCGAGGCGGGCGCGGACGCCCTGTTCATCGAGGCCGTCGTGTCGGAGGAGGAAGCCGCCGAGGCGGCCCGGGCCTTCCCGGATGTGCCGCTGCTGTTCAACTGGGCGGAAGGCGGGAAGACCCCGCCGATCGGCCTGGACCGGCTGCGGGAACTCGGCTACCGGATCGTCATCTTCCCGATCAGCACGCTCCTCGCGGCGACTGCGGGAATGCGCCGGGTGCTGGGCGAGATTGCCCGGTCGGGCACCCCGGCCGGCGTCCTGGCTGAGCTGCCGGCGTTCGGGGAGTTCCTGGACTTCATCGGGCTGCCAGAGGTGCGCGAGACCGAGCAGCGGTACGGCTCCTAGGAGGACGGAGCTAGAACCCGCGGCCGGGCCAGTCCAGCCTGGCCCAGGCTTCCCACCCGGCGAACACGCTGCCGGCCACGCCGGAGTCGCTGGCGAGCCGGCGCACGATCTCCAGGCCATGCACCCGGCCGTCCGGGATGGCCGGCCGCCACGGGCCGCCCTGATCGGCGACCTCCAGCCACACGTAGTCACCGTCGTACAGTTCGACGCGGACGGTGAAAATACCGCCCGGATAGCCGCTCACCGAATGGCTGACGCAGTTGCCGGTCAGTTCCGACACGCAGAGGATCGCGTCATCGGCGACGGGAGTACCCGCCAGGAGGCGGGCAACGAAACGCCGGGCCACGCTGACCTGCTCGGGACGCGCCGGGAACACCTGCTCGCCGGAATGTGGCGGCCCGGCCAGCGCCGCGCCCCCGGCGCCGCAGGGTCCGGTTGCGGCAAGTGTCATGCTTCCTCCCTACATGTCGGTTTATAGTCCCCTGCTCGCCAGGCCGGGCCGCAAACCACCCCCCCGGTTACGCCAGCCCGGCGTCCCTGACCTGGGCCGTCGCAATCCGCCAGTTATTCGGCGCCAGGCCGTCGGAGAGGGTTTGCCGCGGCCGGCGGGAGGGGAGGCTGGCCACGTGCAGACGGCACTCGTACCAAGCGGCGGCGGGATCCTTACGGCCCGGGCGGGCGGGCTCAGCTGACCGCTGGGCGCCGGCGGATACCGGCCTGGTGCGGCCGGCCTACTACCGTGGTGGGCCTGGCGCCTGATATCGATCGCCCGGCCGGCGTGGTCCGGGTGCTGTTCACGACCTAGGCCAGCCCGGCATAATCCGGGTCCGCTCGACGCCGAGGGGACCAGTCACCAATGAGCGTCTACTGAGGAACGTACTCGATGGACTACACGCACTCTGATCCCGCCGCCGAGGCCGCGGTGCCGCCCACCACGGCCAAGATCCTCATTGCCGGGGGGTTCGGCGTGGGCAAGACCACGCTGGTCAGCGCCATCAGCGAGATCCGGCCACTGCGGACCGAGGAGACACTCAGCGACCGGAGTGTCGGCGTCGATGACATCAGCGGGGTCCAGGGCAAGACCACGACCACGGTGACGATGGATTTCGGCCGGATCACGTTCCGGTCCAACCTGGCCCTGTACCTGTTCGGCACGCCCGGCCAGGAGCGGTTCTGGTTCATGTGGGACGAGCTGGCCTACGGGGCGCTGGGAGCGGTGGTGCTGGCCGACACCCGGCGCCTCGCCGACTGCTTCGCCTCGGTGGACTACTTCGAGCGGCACGGCACCCCGTTCGTGGTGGCGGTCAACTGCTTCGACGACGCACCCCACTACGATCCGGACGATGTCCGGATCGCGCTCGATCTCGACCCGGGTGCCCCCGTGGTGCTCTGCGACGCGCGGGACAAGGAATCCGTCAAGAACGTTCTGGTCACCCTGGTCGGGTACGTGCTCGCGCGGGCCAACCCGGCCGCCCAGTACCAGAGCGCACCCCTCCCGGCGTGACACCGCCCGGGATTATCTGGCCACCCGGCAGTGTTGTGCGGTATGGTCGCAGTAGGCGATGTCTATTCCGCCTACAGGGGCAAGCGTGCATGACAAGCCCGGCTAACTCATCTGACCAGCCGATCCGGCTGATTTCCCGTTAGCCGCGAGAGGGGTTTAGGGCTCCGTCCTCCCAGGACAGATCGAGGTCCAGGCGTCGAGCCATTCCTGGTACCAGCGTGGTGAACGCCGGCTCCCGGCTTTCCCGAGTCGCGCACGTGCGCTTATCCGCGGCGCCGTCCGGCGCCTTTTCCGGCGTGCCTGCAATGAGGCCGCCTTCCGAAAGGAATTTCTTTTGACCACAACCCTCACCCAGCCCGCGGCTGCGCCGCGGACCACGAAGAACTCATCCCAGCGCCCCCGCCGGAAGCAGGCCCAGGCGGCTGGGCAGGCCGGCCGGGCCAGGCCGCAGTCTCCCGAGGCCCCGGCCCAGCTCGGCCCCCCGGAGCCGGTGTCCGGCCTGCTGGACATCACCGGCGGCCAGGCGTTCCTGCGCCGGTCCGGCTACCAGCATGGGCCGGACGATGTCCTGCTGACCCAGGCCCAGGTCCAGCAGTACGGGCTGCGCCACGGAGATGCCGTGGACGGCACCGCCCGGGCACCGCGGCCCGGCCAGGCCCCCGGTAACCGGGACAGCCGGGCCCGGCGCGAGAAGTACCCCCTGCTGGCCGGCGTCGCCGCCGTCAACGGGGCCGACCCCGAACTCGCGGCGAAGCGCCCCGAGTTCGCCCGGCTGACCCCGCTGTACCCGCAGGAGCGGCTCCGGCTGGAGAACGGCTCCGCCCAGGGGCACTCGGCCACCGGCCGGATCATTGACCTGGTCGCCCCGGTCGGCAAGGGGCAGCGCGGGCTCATCGTGTCACCGCCGAAAGCCGGCAAGACCATGGTCCTGCAGGCCATCGCGGACGCGGTGGCCGCCAACCACCCCGAGGTGCACCTCATGGTCGTCCTGGTCGGCGAGCGCCCCGAGGAAGTCACCGACCTGCGCCGCTCGGTCCACGGTGAGGTCGTCTACTCGACCTTCGACCAGTCTGCCGAGGAACACATCCAGGTCGCCGAGCTGGCCATCGAGCGGGCCAAGCGCCTGGTCGAGATGGGCCGCGACGTGGTCGTGCTGCTCGACTCCATCACCCGCCTCGGCCGGGCCTACAACCTCGCCGCGCCGTCCAGCAGCCGCATCCTGCAAGGCGGCGTGGCCGTGGGTGCCCTGTACCCGCCGCGCAAGTTCCTCGGGGCCGCCCGCAACGTCGAGGGCGGCGGTTCGCTGACCCTGCTGTGCACCGCCCTGGTGGAAACCGGATCGCGGATGGACGACGTGTTCTTCGAGGAGTTCAAGGGCACCGGGAACATGGAACTGCGGCTGCGCCGCGATCTCGCCGAGAAGCGCATCTTCCCCGCGATCGACGTGGGACCGTCCAGCACCCGCCGCGACGACCTGCTCATGACGGCGGAGGAGCACGACGTGACCGCCAAGCTGCGCCGGGTCCTCGCCGAGCTCGACCCGCAGCAGGCCATCCAGCTGCTGCTGGACCGGACCCGCGGCACCGCGTCCAACGCCGAGTTCCTCCGGCAGATCCAGCTCAGCGCCTGACCCGGCCAGCACTGAGCGGCGGCCCGCAGCCCCGGCCCCGGCCCCGGACGTCCGGACCGGTTGACCGGCCGCCCAGCCTGCCTCTACGGTGACGATGATTGCCCGATGATTTTGTAGCCAATTTCGTCGTAAAGGTGGCTCGATCACCCGTGCTGTCGTCGACCACGCCGAGCGAGTGGGCCCGCCTGCTGGTCCGCGGTGCGTACGACCTGCACGTGCACGTGGAACCGGACGTGATGCGCCGCCAGGTCACCGACCTCGAGCTGGCCCGCCGCTGCCAGGACGTGGGGCTGGCCGGCTTCGCCCTGAAGTCGCACTACGTGCCGACCGCGGAACGGGCCGCCGTGCTCAACGGGGCCCTGGATGGCGAGGTCCGGGTACTCGGAGCGCTGACCCTGAACGCCTCGGTCGGCGGGCTGAACCCGATCGCGGTCGAGATCGCGGCCCGCGAGGGCGCGCGGATCCTCTGGATGCCGACCCTGGACGCGGCCAACCACCGGGCCAAGCACGCCGACCTGCCCCCCGGCGCGACCCCGCCGATGTGGCTGGCCCTCCAGCGGGACCTGGACGCCCAGGGGGTCACGGTGCCCGTGGTGGATGTCCTCGACGAGGCCGGGCGGCCGCTGCCGGCCACCCGGGAGGTGCTCCGGCTGGCCGCGCGCCACCAGCTCGTGGTGGCCACCGGCCACCTGTCCGCCTACGAGAGCCGCGTGGTGGCCGAGGCCGCGTTCGAAGCCGGCGTCCGGCACGTGATCGCCACCCACCCGGAGTTCCCGCAGCAGGACATGAGCCTGGACGACCAGCTGGCCCTCGCCGGCCAGGGGGCCTTCCTCGAACGCTGTTTCACCACGCCGTTCACCGGCAAGTACGACTGGGCCCGGATGGCCGGCAACATCCGGGCCACCGGCGCGGAGCACACCATCATCACCACCGACCTCGGCCAGCCGCACAACCCCCCGGTGGAGGACGGGCTGCCGCTGATGGCGGACGCGCTGCGGGCCGCGGGGTTCACCGACGAGGAGATCACCACCATGATCGTGTCCAACAGCCGGCTGCTGGCCGGCCCGGATCCGCGGGACGCCGCCCAGCGGGACGCCGCCCAGCCGGAGGACGCCGCGTGACCACCAGGGACGGATTCGGGCGGCTGCTGGTCGTGAGCGCCCACGCGGCCGACTTCGTGTGGCGGGCAGCCGGCTATATCGCCGTCGTCACCGCGGCGTTCGGCGAGGCCCACGTGGTGTGCCTGTCCTACGGCGAGCATGGCGAGTCCCCCGGCGCCTGGAAGCAGCCGGGCATGACCCTGGACCGGGTGAAGGAGATCCGCCGGGCCGAGGCTGAGGCGGCCGGCCAGGTGCTGGGAGCCAGCATGCACTTCCTGGACCAGGGGGACTATCCCCTGCCGGACAACGAGGAACTGGTGCTCGAGCTGGCCGACCTGATGCGCGAGCTGCAGCCCGGCGTGATCCTCACCCACGCCCGCGTCGACCCCTACAACTACGACCATCCGCGCGCCGCCGACCTGACCCTGCGGGCCCGGATGGTCGCCCAGGCCCAGGGACGCCCGTCGGCGCACCCGGTGCTCGGCGCGCCGCCCGTGTTCCGCTTCGAGCCCCATCAGCCCGAGATGTGCGAGTTCCGGCCGGACGTGCTCATCGACATCACGCCCGTGTTCGACCTGAAGCAGCAGGCCATGGCCGCGATGGGCTCCCAGGAGCACCTGGTCCGCTACTACCAGGACCTGGCCGAGCGGCGCGGGGTCCAGGCCAGGCGCAACGGCGGCCCGGCCGAGATCCGGTACGCCGAGGCTTACCAGCGCGTCTTTCCTCAGGTGAGCGGGGTGCTGGCATGAAACCGGTAGTGATCATGGACCCGCCCCGCGCGGACGCCGCCGTGGTCGCCGAGCTGGGCGAGCTCGGCGTGGCCACCGTGCACGAGGCCGCGGGCAAGACCGGGCTGCTGGGCACCTTCCTCCGGCCGGCCTGGACCGGAGCCCGCGCCGCCGGGACCGCCCTTACGGTTCTCTGCGGGCCGGGCGACAACCTGATGCTGCATGCGGCCATCGAGCAGGCCCGTCCGGGGGACCTGCTGGTCGTCACCACCACGTCCCCCTCCAGCGACGGCTTCGCCGGCGAGCTGATCACCACCGGGCTCGCCGCGCGCGGGGTCCGCGGGCTGGTGACCACCACCGGCGTGCGGGATGTCGCCGCGATCACCGAGGCGCGCTTCCCGGTCTGGTCGCAGTTCGTCAGCGCCCAGGGCACGCTGAAGGCGATCGCCGGCGCGGTGAACATGCCAGTCAGCATCGGCGGCACCGTGATCGCGCCGGGGGATGCGGTGGTCGCGGACGACGACGGCGTGGTGTGCATCCCCCGGGCCCAGGCCGCGCAGGTGGCGGCGGATGGCCGGCGGCGGGCCCAGCACGAGGACGAGGCGCGGGACGCGTTCGCCCGGGGAGAGCTGGGCCTGGACCGCTACCAGCTGCGGGCCGTCCTGGAACGGCTCGGCGTGACGTACGTGCGGGCGGAGCAGTCCAGGCCGGCCGGCGGGGAGCGGTGAGCGTGGCCGACGAGGGGGCCGTGCTGGATGCGCTGCGGGACGCCATCCTGGCGGGAGAGTTCGCGGCCGGGCAGCGGCTGGTCGAGGTCGACCTGTGCGAGCGGTTCGGGTGCAGCCGGTTCGCGGTGCGCGCCGCGATCCCGGTCCTGGCCAGCGAGGGCCTGGTGGACGTGCAGCGGCACCGGGGCGCCCGGGTGCGGGTCATCCCGGTCAGCGAGGCGATCGAGATCACCGAGGTCCGGCGGCTTCTGGAGGGGCTCACCGCGGCCCGGGCCGCCGAACGGGTCACCGCCGCCCAGGCCGCTGAGCTGGCGGACATCGTCCACGAGATGCGCGCGGCCGTGGAAGCGGCCGAGCTGCTCCGGTACAGCGACTCCAACGCGCGGCTGCACGCCCGGATCCGCTCGATCGCCGCGCATGACACCGCGACCCGCATGATCGAGCGGCTCCGCGCCCAGCTGGTCCGGCACCAGTTCACCCTGGCGCTGATCCCCGGCCGGCCGGCCGTGTCCCTGGCCCAGCACGAGCGGATCGTGGCCGCGATCGTGGCCCGCGATCCGGACGCGGCCGAGGCGGCCATGCGGGATCACATCACCAGCGTCATCGAGTCCCTGGGCAGCCTCGAGCAGAGCGCCAGCAACCAGAGCGCCAGGAGGTAGATCTCCCATGTCCCCGCAGCGCTGCCGTGACATCGCCCACGTGTCGGCGGTCGAGCTCCGCACCCAGGTCCCGGCCGAGACCGTGGATTTCTTCGTCCGGCTGATGGGCCTGTCCGAGGTGGCCCGCGACGGGTCCCGCACCTACCTGCGCACCTGGGACGACTACGAGCGGTTCACGGTCTGCGTGGTCGGCGCGGCCGACTCGGGCATCGGGCGGACCTGGCTCCGCGCGGCCGGGCCGGAAGCCCTGGACCGCCGGGTGCGGGCCATCGAGGACGCCGGGCTCGGCCTCGGCTGGGCCGACGGCGAGGAGGGGATCGGCCCGACCTACCGGTTCACCGACACCGACGGGCACGAGTTCGGGATCTACTGGGAGAGCGACTGGTACGAGGCTCCCGAGGGACAGCGTCCCGCGCTGAAGAACCAGGCCGCGCCGTTCCCCGGCCGCGGCGCCAGCGTGCGGCGGCTCGACCACGTCAACTACCTGGCCGCGGACGTCCCGGCGGTCACCGCGTTCCTGCCCGGGGTGCTGGGGGCCGAGCTGACCGAGCAGATCGTTATGGACGATGGGGTGCCGTCAGCGGTCTGGTATCACGTCGGGGACAAGAGCTACGACCTGGTGTACACGTCCGACTGGACCGGGAGCACCGGCCGGCTGCACCACGTGGCGTTCGCTGCCGACCAGCGGGAGGACATCCTGCGGGCCGCCGACGTGATGCTGGAGGCGGGCATCCACATCGAGACCGGGCCGCACAAGCACGCCATCCAGCAGACGTTCTTCCTGTACGTGTACGAGCCGGGCGGGAACCGGATCGAGCTGTGCAACGCGGGCGCCCGGCTGGTGCTCGCCCCGGACTGGCGGCCGATCTCCTGGTCCCGCGCGGAGCGGGCCCGGGGCCAGGCGTGGGGGCTGAAGACCATCGACAGCTTCCACACGCACGGGACGCCGCCCGTGGATGCCGCCGCGGACGCGCCCGGGACCGCCCGGTGACGGCCGGGCCCGCGCCGCGGGCGCTGACCGTCG
>JAOPYP010000007.1 GCA_025964635.1 Actinomycetes bacterium
CCGCGGCCCCTCCCGCCGGCGCCTCCCCGCCGGCCGGCCCGGCGGACGGGGCTCCAGGTGAGGGCGCGCCTCATGAGGCTGGCCCGGCCGGCACCCCGCTCCCCGGCACCGCTCATGAGGCCGGCCCGGCCGGCACTGCGCTCCCCGGCACTGCGCTCCCCGGCACCGCCCCCCACGGCGCAGCTCCGCAGAACACTGCCCAGGACACTGGCCCCGCTCACAGCGAGCGCGCTGAGCCCGCCGCTGACGGGACTGACTCGGCGGCGGCCAATCACGAGGCGGCCAATCACACGGTGAATCAGGACATCACCGAGCCCGAAGCAGCCGCACCGGCAAGTGCCGGCCACACCCCCGCCGATAACGAGACCGCCGCGGACGAGCCTGCTGGCCAGGAACGGGCGGATCAGGAACCCACCGGGCACGAGCAGGCCGTCCGGGAGCAGGATGCGCTGGAAGAGGCGGGCGAGGATAACGGCGCCGGTGAGCAGCCCGCTGCCGCGGAGTCGCCAGGCGGGTCGCCCGGCGCCGGGCAGGCTGAGCACGCGGAACCGGGAGCCCAGCCTCCTGCGGGTGGCCCCGGCGACCAGTCGTCCGGGGCAGCGGGCGGGACCATCCACGTGCCGCATCAGGCGATGCCCGCCCCGGTGCCCGCCCCGTCGCCGCACTTCGACCGGCTGAGGAGCACCCCGACGCCGCCCGAGGACGAGACCGACTCCGATACCTGACCGCGCCCCGCCGCAGGCGGGCGCCCGGCTCGTGAGGATCCCAGGGCGGCTGGCCGCGCCGCGGCCCTGGGACCCCGGCGATGTGCCGGTTAGGCTGGTTTCGTCGTTGCCGGACCAGCCCGGAGGAGCACACGCCGTGGGGCACATGGCTGAAATGACGGAGCTGACCTCCGAGGCGGAACTGCGGGACCTGCTCGGCACCCCGGCCCGGCGCCCGGCCACGAAAGTGCGCCCCAGGCTGCACGAGCGGGACCGGGAATGGCTCGCCGCCTCCCCGTTCTGCCTGATCGCGACGTCCGCCGCCGACGGGCGGTGCGATGTGTCCCCCAAGGGCGACCCGCCGGGTTTCGTCCTGGTGCTCGATGACACCACGATCGCGATCCCGGACCGCGCGGGCAACAAGCGGTTCGACGGGTTCGGCAACATCCTCAGCAACCCGCAGGTCGGCCTGCTGTTCCTGGTCCCCGGCCGCGATGACACGCTGCGCGTCAACGGGCGGGCCCGGCTGATCCGGGAAGCGCCGTTCCTGGACGACATGATCGTCCGCGGGAACCGGCCGCGGCTGGCCCTGCTGGTCGAGGTGGAAGAGGTCTTCACCCACTGCGCCAAGGCGTTCCTGCGCGCCCAGCTGTGGGATCAGCAGACCTGGAACCCCGGGATCCTGCCGTCGGTGGCCTGCATCACGAAGGACGTTCAGCCCGACATCGAGGAGACAGTCGAGGACCTGGAGCAGCACTACGGCCCGGCTTACCGGGAACTGCTGTACCCGGGGGGCTGAACTTGCCCCAGCTAGTCCTGCCTGATCACCAGGGCGGTGGCCACGGCCGCGATGCCCTCGCGCCGGCCGGTCAGGCCCAGTCCGTCTGTCGTGGTCCCGGAGAGGCTGACCGGCACGCCGCCGAGAGCCTCGGACAGGACCTTCTCGGCCTCCTGGCGGCGCGGGGACAGCCGGGGACGCTCGCCGATGACCTGGATCGCGACGTTGCCGATGGCGTAACCAGCGCCGGTAACCAGGGCCGCGGTTGCCTGCAGCAATGCGGTGCCCGGCGCCTCGGCCCACCGCGCCTCGGCGGTCCCGAAGTTCGTGCCCAGATCACCGAGCCCGGCGGCCGACATCAGTGCATCGCAGGCGGCATGCGCCGCCACGTCACCATCCGAATGACCAGTGAGGCCCTCTTCACCCGGCCAGAACAAGCCCGCCAGGTAGAGCGGACGCCCAGGACCGAAGGGGTGCACATCCGTGCCCACTCCAACCCTGGGCAGCCCGCTCACCATGTGCGCGCCGCGACGAGGTCAGGAGGCGAGGATCTCGTCGAGCAGCGCCTCGGCCTTGTCCTCGTTGGTCTTCTCGGCCAGCGCGAGCTCGCTGACCAGGATCTGCCGGGCCTTGGCCAGCATGCGCTTCTCGCCCGCGGACAGGCCGCGCTCCCGGTCCCTGCGCCACAGATCGCGGACGACCTCAGCTACCTTGTTCACGTCGCCGGAGGCGAGCTTCTCAAGGTTGGCCTTGTACCGCCGTGACCAGTTGGTCGGTTCCTCAGTGTGCGGGGCGCGCAGCACCTCGAACACCCTCTCAAGTCCTTCCTGCCCGACCACGTCCCGCACGCCTACCAGCTCGGCATTGTCCGATGGAACGCGTACGGTCAAGTCACCCTTGTCGACCTTGAGAACGAGGTACGTCTTGTCCTCACCCTTGATCGAACGGGTCTCGATCTCTTCGATGCGAGCAGCCCCATGGTGGGGGTAGACGACCGTGTCGCCGACCTTAAAAGTCATGTGGCACATACCCCTTCCGCTAAAGCAATGTTAGCACGACCAGCGGGGCGCCCTACCTGTCGTTCACGTTAAACGTGCAGGTCAATGGATGTTTAAGGCGCTCAGAAAGCCGCCGCCGGGGCGTGTCGGGGAGGGCCGGGGCCCTGCGGGGCGGCCTGCACGGGATCATACGTTTCCGGCTGGTTTGGTGTCGATGGCCTTCTCAGCGGCCTGATGCGGCTTTCTCCCAGTGTGCGGCGGGGCTGCGGCCGGACCTGGCCGGGGGTCTTCCGCCCGCCGCCATGGGCGGCCGCGGCGGGTCCGGAAGCCGGTCCGCGGCACCCCGGGGACGAACCTGTCTCAATCCGCTGGCAGGCAACCATGCCGTGAAGGCACCGGCGGGCACATACTGGGGAGCAACGAGGCCGCGCACGCCGGAGAAGGATGCTCGTGAACAGAGGTGGGGATCCGGAGCGGGATGACTATGGCCTGCCTCCGGTCGATATCGAGATCCCGGACGACGCCCGGGAGCTCGATCGGGATATCCAGGCGTACCGCCGGGAACTGCGCGTGCAGCGCAGGCACCGGCTGGTCCGGCGGCTGGGCGGCCCGCTCGCCAGAGACGGCATGGTCCTCCCCCTGCTGGCCAGCTGCCTGGCCCTGACCCTGCTGGCCGGCACCCTGCTCACCATGTTCACCACGCGGCGCGCGGTACCAAGCACGCTGCAGGCGACCAGCTCACCGCGCCCGGACCGGGCGCCGGTGGGCCAGGTCGGCGGCCTGCTGCCGCAGACCACCGTCGTCCTCGGCAGCGACCAGCCGCGCCCGCTGCGCGACCTCCGCCTCTCGGTCCTGGCGCTGGTCCCGGCCGGCTGCCAGTGCGCGGCCGCGGCGCGCCGGCTGGGCGCCCAGGCGACCGCCGCGAAGGTGACGCTCTACTTCGTCGCGGCCGGCCCGGCGGTGGTCCAGGCCAGAAGGCTGGCCAGGCGGAGCGGCCTCAGCGCCGACCACGTGGTGTACGACTCCCGCGACGTCATGGGCGAGACGTACCGGTCAGCCCGGCCGGCCGGGCTGACCGCGGTCCTGGTGTACCGGGACGGCTCGGTGCGCAGCATCCAGCGGAATCTCGGCCCGGCGTTCCACCTGGAAGGCAGCCTGCGCGCGCTGAAAGAAGCCAGCCCCCAGGGACTGGACACCCCCGGCGACATGGTGTTGCTGGCCGGCCAGGCCGTGGTGCGGCCCGCCTGATCCACCCGGGGACCCGCCTGATCTCACCGGGGACCCGCCTGATCCACCCGGGGACGGGCCCCCGGCCGGCCGCGCACTGAACGCCATCCCGGCCGGCCCGCGACACACCCGGGGCGGTGGCCGGCCGGCCACGCGCTGCCGATACGCTTTCACGCGTCCCAGGTGCACCTCACACGAATACGAGGAGAGCACGTGATGCTCCCCCTGAGCCGTCCCGCGGTACGGCCTACGGCCGCGCCCCGATCGTCCCGGCCGGGCCCGAGGGCCGTCCGCCGGGCCTGCGCGGTGGCGGCCGTGGCCCTCATCCCGGTGCTGGCGGGATGCGAGGCCGGCAGCAACGCGCCGGTCCTGCAGTGGCACCCGCCGACGAGTGGGGCGTCCGCGACGATCAAGGAAGGCGGGGGCGAGATCGCGATCCGCAACGTGTTCGTCCTCGGCGCCCCGCCGAGCGCCACCGTGCCGGCCGGCAGCTCCGCGGGCCTGTTCGTGGGACTGGTCAACACGGGGCCGCGGGACCGCCTGGTCAGGATCTCCGCGCCGGGCACCGCCACCTCGGTCACGCTGCCCCAGGGCGGCGTCGTGCTGGAGCGGGACCACAGTGCGCTGCTGACCGGCCCGGCGCCCGAGGTGGTCCTCACCGGCCTGACCCGCAGCCTGGCGGGCGGCACGTACATCCGGGTGCTGCTCACCTTCCAGCAGGCGGGCACGGTGACCCTGGCCGTCCCGGTGATGGCCCGGGCGGACTCGTTCGCCACGTTCTCGCCCGCCCCGACGGCATCGCCGACGCCCAGCCCGACCGGGAAGCACAAGCACCGGGGCACAGGCAGCGCCACCGCGACGCCCTCGGCCGGCGCGACCGCCACCCCCACCCCGACGGCTACCGCCACCCCGTAAAAACCGTTGCGGGGCGCCGGTTTGAATTAGCCGGCGTGAACCTGGCTGCCGGGCTCGAACTTGTAGCCCAGCCCGCGGACCGTGATGATGTGCCGCGGGTCCCCCGGGTCGACCTCGACCTTGGCCCGGAGCCGCTTGATGTGCACGTCGAGGGTCTTGGTGTCGCCGACGTAGTCGGCGCCCCAGACCCGGTCGATCAGCTGCATCCGGGTGAGCACCCGCCCGGTGTTCCGCAGCAGCACCTCCAGCAGCTCGAACTCCTTGAGCGGGAGCGGAACCTGGTCGCCGCGCACGCTCACGACGTGCCGGTCCACGTCCATCCGGACCGGGCCGGACTCCAGCGTCGAGACCGCGGCGTCCTCCGGCTCCCCGCGTCGCCGGAGCACGGCGCGCATCCGGGCCACCAGCTCGCGCGAGGAGAACGGCTTGGTCACGTAGTCATCGGCCCCCAGCTCGAGGCCGACCACCTTGTCGATCTCGCTGTCCTTCGCGGTCAGCATGATCACCGGCACGGTCGACCGCTCGCGGAGCGTGCGGCACACCTCGCTGCCGGGCAGACCGGGCAGCATGAGGTCAAGCAGCACCAGATCCGCGCCGTCCCGGTCGAAGGCCTCCAGCGCGTCCGGGCCGGTCGGGCAGACCGCTACCTCGAAGCCCTCCTTGCGGAGCATGTAGGACAGGGCATCGCTGAATGATTCTTCGTCTTCCACGACGAGCACCCGCGTCACTTCACGGCCTCCCTGGCAGATGATGCTGCTGGTGGGGGGCTCCCGGCCGCAGCGCGTGGGCGATTCGCAATCGGCAGCCGCAGGGTGAACGTCGACCCCTCGCCTACCTTGCTCCCGACCGTGACCTTGCCGCCGTGCGCGGCGGTCACGTGCTTGACGATGGCCAGCCCCAGCCCGGTCCCGCCGGTCGCGCGGGAGCGAGCGGGGTCGACCCGGTAGAAACGCTCGAAGATCCGTTCCATGTCCCGCTGCGGGATGCCGATCCCCTGGTCCGTGACGCTGATCTCGACCACGTCGCCGGCGACGCGGTGGGTGGCCACCACCACCCGGGTCTTCTCCGGGCTGTAGGCCACCGCGTTCTCCAGCAGGTTGCGCAGCGCGTTGACGAGCAGGTCCTCGTCCCCCATCACGACCAGGCCCGGGTCGCCGTCCGCGGCGAGCTCGATGCCGTGGGCGTTGGCCTTCATCCGGCACCGGTCCAGCGCCTCGGCCACCACGAGGGACAGATCCACCGGGATGGGGTCGGGGATGGGCTCGGCCGCCTGGATCCGGGACAGGGTGATCAGGTCCTGGGCCAGCTTGGTGAGCCGGGAGGCTTCCTGCCGCATCCGGCCGGCGAACCGGCGGACCGCCTCGGGATCGTCGGCGGCATCCTCGACCGTCTCGGCCAGCAGGGCCAGCGCCCCCACCGGGGTCTTGAGCTCGTGGCTCACGTTGGCCACGAAGTCCCGCCGCACTTCCTCCACCCGGCGGCTCTCGGTCTGGTCCTCGGCCAGCAGCAGCACCAGGCCGCCGCCGCCCACCCCGGATCCCAGCGGTGCCACCCGGACGGCGAAGCTCGTGGTCCGGCCGCCGAACTTGGTGCCGGAGACCTCGATCTCGCCTTCCCTGATCTCGCCGTCCCGGCGCACCTGGCGGGCCAGGGCCAGCAGTTCGCCCACCATCAGGCGGTCGCCCTTGACCAGGCCGAACGACCGGGCCGCCGCGCTCGCCCGGAGGACCCGGTCATCGCTGTCGATGACCACGGCCGAGGAGGACAGCACGGAGAGGACCGCCGCGATGCCGGCCGGGAGCCGGGGAGGCTGATGCCGCCGGGCCGGCACGTCCGTGTCCGGGTGCGTCTTGGCCGCCTTCCGGATCTTCACGAGGGCGAGGCTCCTGTTCTGGCGTCTGCTCCGGGGTCGTCCAGTTCAGTGGCCCATCCAGCCATGTTCACCGCCACCGGCCCGCGCACCCTTCGATGGTATGCGGGAGCAGCGCGGATCGCCTCCGGCCGGTACCGCCTGGCCGCCCTGTTCCCCATCTATTCACACAGTGGCCAGTCAGGCGTCATGACCGATTTGTCCAGCCGCACGGCGTATCGCGGGACATACTCGTCCCCGCCGTCCCGAAGCGGTCAGCGTCCCTGGTTCGCGACCGCCTCGGCCGCCGCGGCGGCGGCCTGCGGGTCGAGGTAACGGCCGCCGCGCTCCTTGGGCCGGAAGTCGGCGCCGATCTCGTAGACGAGCGGGATCCCGGTCGGGATGTTCAGCCCCGCGATCTCTTCGCCGGAGATGCCGTCCAGGTGCTTCACCAGGGCCCGCAGCGAGTTCCCGTGCGCGACCACCAGCACCGTCGCGTCCGCCGCCAGGTCCGGGACGATGGCGTCGTACCAGTACGGCATCAGCCGGGTCAGCACGTCCTTGAGGCACTCGGTGCGGGGCATGAGCTCCGGCGGGAGCAGCGCGTACCGGGGATCCCCCGCCTGCGAGTACGGGTCATCGTCGGGCAGCGGCGGCGGGGGCACGTCGTAGGACCGGCGCCAGAGCATGAACTGATCGTCGCCGAACTCCTGCCGCGTCTGCGCCTTGTTCTTGCCCTGCAGCGCCCCGTAGTGGCGTTCGTTGAGGCGCCATGTCCTGCGCACCGGGAGCCACAGCAGGCCCGCCGCCTCGAGGGCCAGGTTGGCGGTCTGGAGGGCCCGGGTCAGCACCGACGTGTGCACGAGGTCGGGCAGCACACGAGCCTCACGCAGCAGTCTCCCGCCGCTCGAGGCCTCGGCCGCGCCCCGCTCGGACAGGCCCACGTCCACCCATCCGGTGAACAAGCCTTCCGCGTTCCATTCACTTTCTCCGTGCCGCAGCAGCACCAGCGTCGCCATGATGCTGAGCTTAACGGGCCGGGACGGGCGGCGCGCTGTCCACCGAGGGCCCCCCGGGCCGGGAACACCCCGCACGATCAGGTGGTTGACCAGCCGGAGGTGCATGCCCGTGCCGCGACGCTTTCCCCGGCGGATCGCGACCATCAGTGTTCATACCTCGCCGCTCGAACAGCCAGGCACCGGTGACGCCGGGGGCCTGAACGTGTACGTGGTCGAGGTAGCGAAGCGGCTGGCTGGTCGCGGGGTTGAGGTCGAGATCTTCACCCGGGCCGTGTCCCCAGACGCGCCGCCCGTCGCTGAGCTCGTGCCCGGCGTGCTGGTCCGGCACGTCCCGGCCGGCCCGTTCGAGGAGCTGGACAAGGCGGACCTGCCCGCTCAGCTGTGCCAGTTCACGTTCGAGGTGCTGCGCGCGGAGGCCGCCCATGACCCCGGCCGCTACGACCTGGTGCACGCGCACTACTGGCTCTCCGGCCAGGTGGGCCTGGTGGCCCGGCAGCGCTGGGGGGTTCCCCTGGTGCAGTCCATGCACACGCTCGGCCGGGTCAAGAACGCGGCCCTGGCCCGGGGCGACGCGGCCGAGCCGGAGATGCGGCTGCGGGGCGAGACGGAGGTCGTATCCACCGCGGACCGCCTGGTGGCCAACACCGAGGAGGAAGCCCTCCAGCTGGTGGGCCTGTACGGAGCCGACCCGGCCAAGGTCTGGACGGTGAACCCGGGAGTGGACCTGTCGGTGTTCCGGCCCGGCCCGGTGGCCGACGCCCGGCGCCGGCTCGGCCTGCCCGCAGACGGGACCGTGGTGGTATTCGCCGGCCGGGTGCAGCCGCTCAAGGCGCCCGATCTGGTGCTGCGGGCCGCGGCGCAACTGGTCCGCGATGACCCGGCGCTGGCCCGGACGCTGACCCTCGCGTTCATCGGCGGACCGAGCGGGACCGGCCGGGCCGACCCGGACGGGCTGATCGAGCTGGCTCATGACCTGGGCATCGCCGGCCTGGTCCGGCTGGAGCCACCGTGTCCCCAGCGGGAGCTGGCCGACTGGTACCGGGCCGCGACCGTGGTCATGGTGCCCTCCTACTCGGAGTCGTTCGGCCTGGTGGCCGTGGAGGCCCAGGCGTGCGGCACGCCGGTGATCGCGGCCGCCGTGGGCGGGCTGCGGACCGCGGTCAAGCACGGCGAGTCAGGCCTCCTGGTCAACGACCATGATCCGGCCAGCTACGCGCGGGCGCTCCGCGAGCTCATCAGCTCACCCGCCCGGCGTGACCGGCTGTCCCGGGGGGGCGTGGCCCATGCCTCCCGGTTCGGCTGGTCCCGCACGGTCGACCGGCTGATGACCGTGTACGCGGGCGCGATGAGCAGCGTCCCTGTTGATGAGGGCCGGGCGCCCGCCAGCTTCACCCAGGCCCTGCCCTCGTAGCAGGAGCCTTCCTGGGCACCGCCGCGCGAAAAGACCGTTAGGGAGCCTGAGACAGCGGCCATCCTGCGGGCCGGCCGGCGCGGGCTGGCAGTATGAGGAACCATGACCGAGCCCGCCCCCGGCAGCAGCCCGCCCCCGGCCCAGGAAGACGCCGCGGCCGCCATCGAGATCGCCCTGCGGGAGCTGGGGCTGGGCTGGGAAAGCCCGCAGCCGGGCAGTTACCTGGTCCGGCTGGAAGGGCAGCACAAGCTCGCCACCATGACGTGGCTGATCGCCGGGCGGCACAGCCTGCACGTCGAGGCGTTCTTCTGCCGCCAGCCGGACGAGGATCACGCCCGCTTCTACCGCTTCCTGCTGGAGCGCAACGGCCGGATGTACGGGGTGCACTTCGCGCTCGACCCGGCCGGGGATGTGTATCTGGTGGGGCGGCTGCCGCTCAGCTCGGTGAGCACCGCGGAGGTGGACCGGATCCTGGGCTGCGTGCTGACCTACTCCGATGACAACTTCGACCCGGCCCTGGCCATCGGCTTCGCGTCCTCGATCCGCAAGGAGTGGGCGTGGCGGGTCAAGCGCGGGGAGAGCCTGGCCAACCTGCGGGCCTTCGCCCGGCTCGCCGACCCCGAGCACGAGTGGGCCAGCGGGGACTAAGACTTCACCAGGCGGGAGATCGCCTCCGCGGCCTCCCGCACCGATTCGCGTCCCTCGTCGCCACCCGCGCGGACCGCTTCGGTCACGCAGTGACCCAGGTGCTCCTCCAGCAGTCCCAGCGCGACCGCCTGCAGGGCCCGGGTGACCGCCGAGACCTGGGTGAGCACATCGATGCAGTAGACGTCCTCTTCCACCATGCGCTGCAGGCCGCGCACTTGGCCCTCGATCCGCCGCAAGCGTTTGAGGTAGGCGTCCTTGTCCTGCGTGTAACCGCGCATGGAGCGAGAATACGCTGCCGGGCGGACATCCTCCCAGGGCTGACCGCGGCGGCGGTGACGCGGAAGAACGAGGGTGAGGACCCTGAGCAGAAGTCCTCAGCCGACCCTCAGGTCCACGCGCTGTACTGAAGGTTGCACGTAAACTGCCTCAGACCGGCTCAGTCCCGATCAGCGCCCCAGCGCCCGCCCGGCCGGGCCGGCCAGGGCCCGGGGATCCGGGGCGCGGCCGACCAGGAGGGGTGCCCATGCGGCGGGATGACGTGCCGTTCGCGGTCGCCGCCCGGGAGGACGGCCTGCGCCGGGTGCGCCGCCTGACGTTCCGGATCGGCGCAGCGGGGGTCGCCGGCTCGGCCGCGATCGCGCTCGCGTTCAGCCACCTGTCCGGCCCGGCCGCGGCCAGTGGCCAGGCGGGCACCGGCGGGAGCGGCGGAACCAGCAGGACCGGCCAGGCCGCGGGCAGCGGGACGGGCAGCTCCTCCTCCGGCGGCTCCCAGTCCGGCGGTAACCCGGCCGGGAGCGGTACCCAGCCGGGCGGCGCTCAGCCGGGCGGGACCCAGCCGGGGGGTGGCTCGCTTCAGGCCCCGGCCCAGAATGTGGCCCCGGCCCAGGGACCGGCCCAGGGAGTGTCGGGGGGATCATGACCGCAGCGGGCGCCACCGGGTCATTCCCGGGCTCGCTGGGCGCCGCCGCCCTGCCGCAGCTGGGCGGGCACGCGGCGATCGTCGTCACCTCCTCCACCCCGCTCTGGTACCTCACCCGCGCCACCGGGGTCGTCGCGCTCGTACTCCTGACCATCGGGATGGCGCTCGGCCTGCTGATCGCGGTGCGCTTCGAGGACCGCCGCTGGCCCCGGTTCATCACGATCGGCCTGCACCGGAACATGTCGCTGCTGGCCCTGGCGTTCACCGTGGCCCACGTGCTGACGACGATCACCGACAACTTCGTGCCGATCGACCTGCAGGACGCGTTCGTCCCGTTCATCTCCCCCTACCGGCCGCTGTGGCTGGGACTCGGCGCGATCGCCTTCGACCTGCTGATCGCGCTGACCGTGACCAGCCTGCTGCGGGCCCGGCTCGGCCACCGCTCCTGGCGGCTGGTGCACTGGACCGCCTACCTGTGCTGGCCGCTCGCGGTGCTGCACGGGTTCGGCACCGGCAGCGACACCCGCACCCGGTGGGTGCTGGCGGTCACCCTGCTCTGCGTCGCGGCGATCGCGTGCCTCACCGGGTGGCGGCTGGCCGCCGGCTGGCCCGCGCACCCGGGGGTCCGGGTGGCCGGCGCGATCGCGCTGGTGGCCG
>JAOPYP010000010.1 GCA_025964635.1 Actinomycetes bacterium
GCATGAACGCGCTGACCTCGGCGTCGAACACGTACGCCTGCGCCAGCTGGGCGTACATCCAGTCCTCGACCACCCCGGCGGTGGCGTCGTAGCCGAACAGGTAGTCCACGGTGGCGGCCATCTCGAATGCGCCCTTGTAGCCGTGCCGCTGCATGGCCGCGATCCAGCGCGGGTTGACCACCCGGGACCGGAACACCCGCCGGGTTTCCTGGGCCAGCGACCGGGTCCGGACCTGGTCGGGGACGGCCGAGTCGCCGATGTACGCGGCCGGGGCGGTCCCGGTCAGGTGCCGGACCATGGCCACCATGCCGCCGTGGAACTGGAAGTAGTCGTCGGAGTCGGCGATGTCGTGCTCGCGGGTGTCGGTGTTCTTGGCCGCGACCGCGATGCGCCGGAAACTGGACTCCATCTCGGCCCGGGCCTCCCGGCCGTCCAGCCCGCGGCCGTACGCGTAGCCGCCCCACACCGCGTACACCTCGGCCAGGTCCGCGTCGGTGCGCCAGTTCCGCGCGTCGATCAGCGGCAGCAGGCCCGCCCCGTAGGCGCCGGGCCGGGACCCGAAGATCCGGGTGGTGGCCCGGCGGCGGTCCCCGTGCGCGGCCAGCTCCGCGTCGGCGTGCGCGCGCAGGTAGTTCGACTCCGGCGGCTCGTCCAGGCCGGCCACCGCGCAGATGGCCTCGTCGAGCAGCGCGATCACGTGCGGGAACGCGTCACGGAAAAACCCCGAGATCCGCACGGTCACGTCGATCCGCGGGCGCCCTATTTTCTCCAACGGTTCTATCGCGAAACCCGTGACCCGCCTGGATGCATCGTCCCAGGTGGGTTCGCAGCCGATGAGCGCGAGGACTTCGGCGATGTCATCGCCCTGGGTGCGCATGGCCGAGGTGCCCCACACGGTCAGCCCCACCGCGCGGGGATACGTCCCGGTGTCCTCCAGGTGGCGCGCCAGCAGCGACTCGGCCAGGGCCGAGCCGGTGTCCCACGCGTTGCGGGACGGGATAGCCTTCGGGTCCACCGAGTAGAAGTTGCGGCCGGTGGGCAGCACGTTGACCAGCCCGCGGGTCGGGGAGCCGGACGGCCCGGCGGGGACGTACCGGCCCTCCAGCGCGCGCAGCACGTGGGTCACCTCGTCGGTGGTCCGGGCCAGCCGCGGCACCACCTCGGCCGCCGCGAACTCCAGCACCGCGACCACGTCGGCCGGCGCCTCGCCCAGGAGCTTGGTGCACACCAGCGCGGCCTGGCCCGGCAGCCAGCTGAGGTCGTCCAGCGTGGTGACCAGTTGCTGCGCGACGGACTCGACCAGATCGACGACGTCCGCGGCGGTCCGGGCCGGTCCCTCCGCCACGCGGGTCAGTGCCTCGGGCACCGTGATCGGGCCGGGATGGTTTTCGTTGCGGAGAATTTCGGGCGGCAGGCCGGCCCACGCGGCGAGCGCGCTGCGGAGCCCGGGCAGCGCGGCGGTGCGCCCGCCCCAGACCTGCGCGGCGCGGAGCACGGCCAGCACGGTGGTCACCCGCTGCTCGCCGTCCGGCGCGCGGCCCAGGATGTGCAGGCCGTCGCGGATCAGCGCGTCCTTGATCTCGCACAGGTAGCCATCCACGTGCAGCACGAAGCGGTCGAAGTCCGCGCCGCCCGGGGCCTCCGCCACCTCCAGGTCGTGGTGCAGTTCGGCGGCCCGGACCAGCTCCCAGATCTGGGCGCGCACCGCGGGCAGCTTGGCCGGGTCCAGCGCACTGACCGTGGCGTACTCGTCCAGCAGCTGCTCCAGCCGGGCCAGGTCGCCGTAGCTGTCGGCGCGGGCCATCGGCGGGATCAGGTGGTCGATGATGGTGGCGTGCCCGCGCCGCTTGGCCTGGGTGCCCTCGCCGGGGTCGTTGACGATGAACGGGTAGACCAGCGGCAGGTTCCCGAGGACCGCGTCGGGCGCGCAGTCCGCGGACAGGCCGAGGCCCTTGCCGGGCAGCCATTCCAGCGTGCCGTGCTTGCCCAGGTGCACGACGGCGTCCGCGTGGAAGGTGCGCTCCAGCCAGCGGTAGGCGGCCAGGTAGTGGTGCGAGGGCGGCAGGTCGGGGTCGTGGTAGATCGCCACCGGGTTCTCGCCGAACCCGCGGGGCGGCTGGATCATCACGAGCACGTTCCCGAACCGCAGGCCGGCCAGCACGATGTCGCCGTGGTCGGTGTAGAGCTGGCCGGGCGGCTCGCCCCAGTGCGCGCGGACGGCGGCCTGCAGGGCCGGCGGCAGGCCGGCGAACCAGCCCGCGTAGTCGGCTTCCGGAACCCGCAGGGACGCGGCCGCGAGCTGGGCGTCGGTGAGCCACTCGGTGTCCTGCGCGCCCGCCTCGATCAGCCGGTGGATCAGCGTGTCCCCGTCGTCGGGGAACCCGCCGCCCAGGTCGTAACCGGCCTCGCGCAGCGCCTGGAGCAGAACCACCGCCGAGGCGGGAGTGTCCAGCCCGACCGCGTTGCCGATCCGGGCGTGCTTCGTCGGGTAGGAGGACAGCATGATGGCCAGGCGCCGGCCCGCGGCCGGGACGTGCCGCAGCCGGGCGTGGGCCACCGCGATCCCGGCCACCCGGGCGGCCCGCTCCGGGTCGGCGGCGTAGACCGGCACCCCGCCCGGGCCGGCCTCCTTGAACGAGAACGGCACCGTGATCAGGCGGCCGTCGAACTCGGGCACCGCCACCTGCATGGCCGCGTCCATCGGGGTCAGCGCCGCCGCAGACGCCGCCCAGGTGGCCCGGGGCGTGGTCAGGCACAGGGCCTGGAGCACCGGGACGTCCAGGGCGGCCAGCGCGGCCACGTCCCAGGCGTCATCGCCGCCGCCCGCCGACGCGTCGGCCGCCACCGTCCCGCCCGCCGCGAGCACCGTGACGATCACCGCGTCCACCCCGCGGAGCAGGTCGTAGAACTCCTCGGGCGCGGCGCGCAGCGACCCGCAGAACACCGGCACCGCGCTGGCCCCGCGGGCCTCGACCGCGTCGGCCAGCGTGTCCGCGAACGCGGTGTTCCCGGCGACCGCGTGCGAGCGGTAGAACACGATGCCCACCGCCGGCCGGCCCGGCCGCCGGTCCCGATCGCCGTGCCGGCCATATGGCGGGAGCACCTCGGGGGGCGCGAACCCCTCCCCGGTGAGCAGGATCGTGTCGGACAGGAACCGGGCCAGCTGGGCCAGGTTGCGCGGGCCCCCTTCGCGCAGGTACGCCAGGGCCTCGGTGGCCACCCCGGCCGGGACCGTGGACAGCGACATGAGCTCCGCGTCGGGGGACGGCTCGCCGCTGAGCACCACCGCGGGCAGCCCACTGGCCAGCACCGCATCCAGCCCGTCCGGCCAGCTGCGGCGCCCGCCGAGCAGGCGCAGCACGACGCAGAACGCGCCGTCCAGCAGCGCGGGCAGGTCGTCCACCCCGGTGCGCACCGGGTTGGCGAGCCGCCAGGGGCCGCCGTCCGGTTGCGGTGACTCGCTGGCCTGGGCGGCGTGTGAGGCCTGGGCAGCCAGCAGGTCGGTGTCGGAGGCGGAGATGAGCACGATGCCGGGACCGGGCCCGGACCGTGACGGCATCAGCCGAGCGGG
>JAOPYP010000027.1 GCA_025964635.1 Actinomycetes bacterium
TGGAGTTCTGGGCGCCGCCGCCGACCGACACAGTCTGGACCGTGGCGGGAGACCGCTGCACGTGGGCGCCCACTCCGTGAGCGCCAGTTGTCGCTGGCTACGGGTCGGCCGACCTGGCCGGTATCCCTCAGGAGGTTGATCACTTGTGCTGAATACACGTAGCGCGGCGGCAACTCGCTGGCCGTCGGCGCTGAAACCAGGCAGAGCCGCCGGATGGCTGGCGGCGGGCATGGCCACCCTGCTCGTGGCCGCGTGCGGCGCATCCTCGTCCGGCAGCTCAGGAAGCTCGTCCGGGCCCATCACCATCGGTGTCTCGGTCTCGCTGTCAGGAGACTTCTCCTCTGATGGCCTGGCCACCAAGCAAGGCTACGAGACCTGGGCGGCGTTCCAGAACGCTCACGGCGGCCTCCTCGGGCGCCAGGTCAAGCTGAAGTTCCTGTCCGACGGCTCCAGCCCCACTCAGGTCGTCACGAACTACCAGAAGCTCATCACGCTCGATCACGTGGACTTCGTGGCCGGGCCCTACTCCACGCTGCTGACCAAGCCCGCGTCCGTCATCGCGCATCGCTACAACTACGTGATGCTCGAGGGGATCGGCGGCGGCCCGTCGGTGTTCCAGCAGGGCCTGCACAGCGTGTACGACGTGAGCGCGTCGGCCAAGTACCAGCTGATCACCTTCGCCAAGTGGCTGGCCGCCACGCAGAAGCCCGTGCCGGTGGCCTACGCGTCGATGACCGACCCGTTCTTGCAGCCAGAGGTGGACGGCGCGCGCAGCTACCTGACCGCGCACGGTTTCACCAGCGCCGTGTACAAGCTCTACCCGGTGGAAACGACCGACTTCACGCCGATCGCCTCGGCGATCGCCGCGACCAAGGCGCCCGTGGTCGTGCTCGGCACGATGCCGCCCGACGGTTACTCCATCATCCAGGACCTCATCCAGGACCATTACAACCCCAAGATCCTGATCGAGGCCGCCGGGCCGGACCAGGGGGCCGCGTTCGTCAAGGCGGTCGGGGCCAAGAACACGCAGAGCATCATGGTTCCGAACACCTGGTACCCCGGCTCCACGTTCTACCAGAACAGCCAGATGGTGGCCTTGTACCTGAAGATGTTCGGCGGCTCGGCGGCCAACATCAGCGCCGACGTCGCCGAGGCATTCTCCACCGGGCAGGTACTGGCGCAGGCGGTCAGTCACATCAAGAGCACCAGCAACGCCAAGCTCAACGCCTACCTTCAGTCCGGCGCCAGCTTCCAGAGCGTCCAGGGTCCGGTGCAGTTCGCCTCCGACGGCGAGAACAAGGCGGCGACCCCGTACGTATTCCAGTGGCAGAACGGCCAGCTGGTCGATGTGCTGCCCGTCGGGGTCGGGCAACCGAAGCCCATCCAGGTGGTAAAGACCCCATGGGGCCAGACGCCGTGAGCCTGGGCGGTACCTCCCGGCGCGGCCGTCCCGGCGCCGCGCCGGGAGGGCCGCCCGCGGCGGTGCACCGGAGCTCGCGGAGGGTTTCTAGGGTGGGAGCAATACCATGCTGATCCTGCAGGCCATCATCGACGGCATCCTGATCGGCGGGTTCTACGCTCTGATGGCCGCCGGCCTGACGCTGGTCTTCGGCGTGATGGAAATCGTCAACTTCGCGCAGGGCATCCTGGTGGTGCTCGGTGCCTACCTCAGCTATGCGCTGTACTCGCACCTGCACATCGACCCATTCCTGGGCCTGCTCATCACGCTGCCGGCCATGTTCCTGGTCGGCGTGGTCATCTACTGGACCATGATCAAGCCGATCCGGCGGGACCGGGTGATCATGTCTCTGCTGACCATGTTCGCGGTGGGCACGGTCATCGAGGGAATCCTCGATCTCATCTTCACCAGCAACCTGGTGCAGACCACTACCTCCTATGTCAACTCCTCGGTCCAGATCGGCTCGCTGATCTTTCCCGAGATCTACCTGTACTCGTTCGCGATGGCCGTGGTCCTGCTCAGCGCCCTGTACTGGCTGCTGTACCGGACCAAGTTCGGCCGCAACCTGCGCGCGGCCATGCAGAACCCGACCGCGGCCAGGATGGTGGGAATCGATATCGACCGGATCTCCGCCTTCACTCTCGGCATTGGGGTCTCGCTGGCCGCGGCAGGCGGCATGGTCTTCGGCTCGACCAACTCCTTCGACGCCGCCAGTTCCTATGACCTCATCTCCCGGCTGCTGGCCATCGTCATTTTCGGCGGGTTCGGCAGCCTCAGCGGGGCGCTGGTGGCTTCGATCGTGATGCTGGTCATCGAGGACGTGGTCGCGGTCGTCTGGTCACCGACGTGGGGCCAGACCACGTTCTACCTCGTGCTGATCTTGGTGCTGCTCGTGCGGCCCCAGGGGCTCTTCGGCCGAACGGCGGTGCGCGCTCAATGACCGCTACCGAGATTGCTCCCGTCGGCGCCGCCTCGCCTCAGCACGTTCCCTACCGCCCGCCTCGCGCGGTGCGATACGGCGCGACGGCCGGGCTGCTGGTGCTGCTGATCGCGTTCCCGCTGGTGCTCCCCAACCCGACCGTGACATCTATCGGCGTTTTCACGATGATCTACCTGATCGCGGCGATCGGCTGGAACATCTTCTCCGGTTACTCCGGGTACATCTCCATCGGCCATGCCGCTTACTACGGCATCGGCCAGTACACCGTGGCGCTGATCACCATCCACGCGCACCTGCCCGGCGGCTGGGGTCTGTTCGGCCTGCTTCCGGTGGCGGGCGTGGTCAGCGCCCTGGCCTCAATCCCGATCGGCTTCCTGCTGCTGCGGGTGCGCAGGCACACGTTCATCGTGCTGACTATCGCGATCATGTTCATCCTGCAGCTGCTGGCCTTCAACCTGACCAGGTTCACCAATGGATCAGGCGGCCTGACCATGCCGTTCCCGACGTGGACAGGCAATTTCTTCAACATGCCTTTCTACTACGTCGGGCTGCTGGCCGCGGTCGTGGCGGGCGCGGCGGCCTGGTGGATCCGGCGGTCGAAGTACGGGCTGGGGCTGTTCGCCATCCGCGACGACGAGGAGCGGGCCCGCGGGCTCGGCATCAAGGTCACCCGCAGCAAGCTGATCGCGTACGCGGCCTCGGCGTTCTTCGTCGGGATCGCCGGCGGCCTTTACGCGCCGTTCGTGGGCTCGGTGTACCCGCAGTTCGCCTTCGATCCGACCTTCGACCTGGCCGTCGCGGTCCTCGTCTTCGTCGGCGGTATCGGCACCCTGTCCGGCCCGGTGCTGGGCGCATTGGTGCTCATCCCGCTTCAGCAGTACTTCTACCTGCAGTTCGGCAACGCCAACTTGTACCTCATCGCCTACGGCGTGCTGTTCATCCTCATCTTGCGGCTGCTGCCCGGTGGCATCGTGCCGGGTGTGACCAGCGCGTGGCGGGCCCGGCTGGTCGCCCGGGCGCGCGCCAGGCAGGAAGACACCAGACCGGAAGACACCGGGCTGAAGGACGACGCCGGGCAGAAGGGCAGAGCATGAGCGTCATCCAAGTCACCGACCTGAAGAAGTCCTACGGCGGCATCCACGCGCTGTCCGGCTGCTCGATGACGTTCGAGGACAAAGCCATCAACGGCCTCATCGGCCCGAACGGGTCTGGCAAAACGACGTTGTTCAACGTGATCACTGGCTACGAGACCGCCGACTCGGGCCAGGTCAGCCTGCGTGGCCAGGACATCACCAACGCCAAGCCGGACGAGGTCTTCGAGCAGGGGATCGGCCGGACCTTTCAGATCACCCGGATCTTCCCCCGGCTCACCGTGCTGGAGAACGTGCACGTCGCCGCCCAGCGGCAAGGATTCGTCGCGCAGGCGCGCGGCTGGGACTCAGCGGCGGAGCGGGAGCGCGCGATGGAGGTGCTCGAATTTGTCGGCCTGGCCCGGCTGGCGCCGGAGATCGCCGGCGATCTGTCCTACGGGCAGCAGAAGCTGCTGGAGTTCGCCTTCATCACGATGGCCAGGCCGTCGGTAATCCTGCTCGACGAGCCGGCCGGAGGCGTCAACCCCAGCCTGCTGCGGCACATCTCCGACCGGATCCGGGCCCTGAACTCCGAGGGCGTCACCTTCATCATCGTCGAGCACGACATGGAATTCGTGATGAGGCTGTGTGACCAGGTGCTCGTTATGCACCAGGGCTCTGCGCTCACCAGCGGCCCGCCCGAGCAGGTCCGCTCGGACCCAGCCGTGCTCGAGGCCTATCTCGGCACCGGGCCAAAGGAGGGAAGCTGACATGCTGACCATCGCCGGGCTGTTCGCCGGCTACGGCGGGGGAGACGTGCTGCGGGGCGTGGATCTCACCGTGGCACAGGGCTCGATCACCTGCGTGGTCGGCCCCAACGGTGCCGGGAAGTCCACTCTGCTCAAGGTCATCAGCGGGCTGCTGCGGCCCCGGCTCGGCACCATCACCTTCCGCGATGCGCCGATCGGCGGCGCATCACCCCGGCGGGTGCTCGAGGCAGGCATAGTCCAGGTCATGCAGTCGCGGAACTTGTTCCCTGATCTGACCGTGCGGCAGAACGTGGAGATCGGCGGTTACCTGATCAAGGACCAGGCCCTGCTGCGCCGCCGCCTGGATGAGGTCAGCGACCAGTTCCCGATCGTCCGTGAGCGCGCCGGCGAGCGGGCCGGCCAGCTTTCCGGCGGCCAGCAGCGCATGGTGGAGCTGGCCCGGGCGCTGATGCTCGATCCGGCCCTGGTGGTGCTGGACGAGCCGTCGATGGGACTCGAGCCGCGCGCGGCCGCCGCCATGTACGCCAGCGTCAGGAACATGGCGCAGACCGGGCGGAGCATCTTGCTGGTGGAGCAGAACGTGCGAGCGGGCCTGGAACTCGCCACGCACGGCGTGGTGATGGAAACGGGCCGGGTCAGGCTGGAGGGCACCGGCACCGA
Source organism: Actinomycetes bacterium (assembly GCA_025964635.1). Lineage (GTDB taxonomy): Bacteria > Actinomycetota > Actinomycetes > Streptosporangiales > Streptosporangiaceae > RYN-230. Next base: position 4,900 of record JAOPYP010000027.1, read on the forward strand.
GGTCCTCGCCCATCCGCAGATGCGCGCGCTCTACCTCGGCGGAACGATCGAGGAAAGCGGCGTCACTGACCAGGAGGCCGCCCAGGAGAAAACGCGGTGAGCGGCCGGCCCGGAGCGAAGCCCCCCGGGGCCGTCCCCGCTACCCCTGTGCCCGCTGCTCAGCCCACCTGATCGGAGAGCTTCGTGGACGACCGGCTCGAATCGATGTATCGGCGCTTCACCTGGCGGATCCTGTCCAACTATGTCTCACCCTGGGAATTCGAGCAGCTCAAGCAGGGCATCACCGACTACGAACAGTGGTGCGGCGCCTGGAGCGCGCAGGCCCGCTCGCACGTCGAGCGGGGAGACGCCGCGCTCGCGGCAGGCCGGAGGCTGACCGCCGGAGACGCCTACCTGCGGGCGGCCCTGCTCTATCACTGGGCGAGCTTCATGTTCACCCACGACAAGGGCCAGTACCGGGCCGCGCTGGAGGACATGGCCGCCGCCTGGCAGCAGGCGGCGCCGCTGCTCGACCCGCCGATGAGCATCCTGCAAGTCCCGTTCGAGAACCTGGTTCTCCCCGGCTACCTGCGGATACCGTCCGGGGTGACCCGCCCCCCGGTGGTTGTCATGTTCCCGGGCGCGGACTCGACGAAAGAAGAGCTGTACAACCTGGGCGACCATATCGTCGCCCGCGGCCTGGCCTTTGCCGCCTTCGACGGGCCGGGCCAGGGAATCGTGAGCTTCGACGCCCCGCTGCGCCCGGACTACGAGGTCGCGATCCGGGCCGTCATCGACAGCCTGGCCGGCCGCGACGACCTGGATATCGGCCGGCTTGCCCTTGGCGGCATCTCCTACGGTGGCCTGTTCGCCATCCGCGCGGCCGCTGTCCACGACCGGGTCGCCGCGGTGGTCTCGATCTCGAGCTGGTACACCCCGGCCGGCCGGTTTGAGCACATGGAGCCGCTGTCGCAGGCCGGCCAGTACCAGCACCTGGGGCCCGACCCCGCCGCCGTGATGGAGTCAATCACGCTGGCCGGCGCGGCCGGCCGGGCCACCGCGCCGCTGCTGCAGGTGTACGGCGGCCTGGACCCGGCCTCGCCGCCGGAGGAGGGCATGCGGATCGCGGCGGAGTACGGCGGCCCGGTGACCAACGTCGTGTTCGACGACGGCGTGCACATCCTGAACAACGTCTGGTACAAGGCCAGGCCCCTGGTCGCCGACTGGCTGGCCGAAACACTCACCGGGAGGAGAAGGTGATGGGTCATCCACAGGTTTTGATCATTGCTCCCGGTGGGGACCTCACCCTGGCTGGCCTTACCCGGCGGCGGCCGCCGGGCGGGCGAGGGTGGCGGCTGGCGCGCTCATCACTTCCGCCGGGTCGTGCCCGAGGTCATGCAGGAGGACAATGGCCGCATTCCGCCCCGGGCCGCCGGTGATCGATCCGCCCGGATGCGTCGAGCCGCCGGTCTGGTACAGACCCTTGATGGGCATCCGGTGCGACGCCCAGCCGGGCACCGGGCGGGCGGCGCCGCTGAACGCCAGCCCGCGGTCGCCGCCGTGGAATGCGCCGTGCACCATATGGGGGTTGAGCTTCTCGTAGTCGGCGGGGGACTTGACCATGCGGGCCAGGATCTTGTCCTCGGTGAAGCCGGGCGTGAACCGCCGTAGGTACTCAAGCTGCCGGTCGGCGTGCTGCTCCTTGACGGTGTCCCAGTCGCCCATTCCCGCGGGCAGCTCGTACACCTGCTGGCTCAGCACCTTCACGGTGTGCTGCCCCCCGGAGGCACGGCCCGGGTCGACCAGGGTCGGCGTGGCCACCAGCAGCCAGGGCACCTCGGTGACGAACCGGCCCGCCCGCAGGTCGGTGCCGAGCTTGACCACGTCCTCGGGCCAGCCCACGGTCCCGGCCGACACTGCCGTCACCGGGCCGTCCGCGGTAGCGAAGGCCGGCGGCTCCGTCGTAGCCAGGTAGCTGCCGAAGCCGGGGATGCCCACGTCGTAGGTGTCGACCCCGTAGTGAAACTCCGCTGGCCACGAGTCGCGCGGCGCCATGTCACGCAGGTGCTTGATGTGGATGGTCGACATCACCGCGGTGCCAGCCCGGTATTCCTCCCCATCGGCCGTCCGCACGCCGACGCAGCGGTCCTGGTCCAGCAGCAGGGCGGTGACCGGCTTGCCGCACAGCACGGTCCCGCCGCGCTGCTCCAGGTAACCCACCAGGGCATCGGTCAGGCGGCCGGAGCCGCCGGACAGGATAGACCAGCTGCGCTGCTGGCGGCCGTAGATCAGCGAGTAGGCGAGCAGCCCGGAGCCCGGCACGTCGACCGCCTGGTTGGTCTGGAACGCCATCCACAGCATGAAGGCCCGGACGTGACGGCTGGTGAACTCATTCCGGATGATGTCCCAGGCAGACAGAGCACGGCGGCGCTGCCAGATCCGGCCCCCGGGATGCTCGGCGAGCCGCTGATCCAGCGCGGGCCCGAACCCGATCGGGGTGAACTGCGATTCGGTGAAGATCGACTTGACCTGGTCATACTCATCAAGCAGGCGCCGGTAGGCGGCCGCGTCGGCAACGGAGAAGCGGGCGATCTCGGCCATCGTGCGCTCGGGGTCCAGCCACATCGTGAAGTGCTCGCCGTCGGGGAAGGCGACGTGCGCGACGGGATCGGGGTCGATGTAGCGCAGGCCGTAGTCGGCCACCAGCCCCAGCTCGTCGCGGACCAGCACGGGGTTACTCCGGATCAGGGTGTGCCCGGTGGAGCAGGTGTCAATGCCGATCCCGGGCAACAGCAGATCCTCAGTGGCCGCCCCGCCGCCGGGAATGTGCCGGGCGTCGAGAACGAGGCACCGGTAGCCCGCCTTGGCGAGATAGCAGGCGGCGATCAGGCTGTTGTGGCCTGCGCCTGCCACCACGATGTCCGCGCTCGCGTCCATGGCTCTCCTCACCGCCCAGTCGGCCGCCAGCGCCCGCCAGGCCCGGTCCGCGAGCCCGGGCCACTTTCCACGCCCAGGTCTCGTTCTATTGCAAACCATTGCATCTCGCGCTTAGGCTGCGCAAGATGCTTCGCCTGTGCAAGTAATCCCGGCCCGGTTGGGCCGGGCGCCGCACGCTTCCCGGGACCAGGGCCGGGCAATCAGCCGGCGCCGGTGCAGCGCCGGCTCATGCCGGGCGCGGAAAGGACCGACGATGCGGGCCGTTGTTGTTCCCAGGTTCGGCGGGCCGGAGGTGCTGGCCGTCAGCGACATCCCCGAGCCCCACCCGGGCCCCGGCGAGGTGTCGGTGTCAGTGGAGTTCGCCGGGGTGAACTACACCGACGTGCGCAACCGGATGGGGCACGGCCTGGGGGTCCCCCCGTTCGTGCCCGGCGTGGAAGTGTCGGGCACCGTGCGCGAGGTCGGCAGCGGGGTGACCACGCTCAGCCCGGGCCAGCGGGTCGCGGCCTTTACCAGAGGACACGGCTACGCCGAGGTGGCGCTGGCCAGGGAGGTCTTCACCGTGCCGCTGCCCGACAGCCTGGCCGGGCGGCCGGAGTCGGCGGGGATACTGGTCACCGTCCCGGTGGTGCTCATGCTGCTCACGCAGGTGGCGCGGGTCCGGCCGGAGGAGCTGGTCTTGCTGCACGGCGCGGCCGGCGGGGTCGGCACCGTCGCCGGGCAGCTGGCCCTGCGGCTCGGACTGCGCCCGTTCCTCGGCACCGCGGGTGACGCGGGCAAGGCCGAGTACGCGCGCCAGCACGGCTACGAGGCGGTCTACGGCTACGCGGACTTCGACGCGCGGGCGCGTGAGATCGCACCCGGCGGGGTGGATGTGATATTCGACCCCGTCGGCGGCGATCTGCGCGCCCGGTCGTTCGGGCTCCTGGCCCCGTTCGGGCGGCTGGTCAGCTACAGCAACATCTCGGCCGAGCCCGAAGTCGCCCCGGACGCTGAGTGGATGCGCGCCCGGTGCGTGGGATACCTCGGCTTCTCGGGCGGCCAGCTGTCGGCACGCGCACCCGAGCTGCTGCGGCCGGCGCTGGAGGAGGCGGTCGGGCTGGTCGCCTCCGGGGCCGTCGACCTCGGCGTCAGCGCGGTCTTCCCGGTCCAGGAGGTGGCGGACGCCCATCGCGTGTTCGAGGCCAGGGCGGCGCGCGGAAAGCTGGTGCTCGCGCTGTGAGTCAGCCAGCTCTTCGCGCCC
>JAOPYP010000036.1 GCA_025964635.1 Actinomycetes bacterium
CGCTGCGCGAGGGAGGCCATCGCCGGAGCGGCCTCGGCCCGCTCCCACTCGACCAGGGTGTCGGGGATCTCGGTGAGGAACCGCGACGCCGGGTTGTAGGACGGCGCGCCCCACGAGCTGCGCATCGTCGCGCGGGAGACGTAGAGCCGCTGCCGGGCGCGGGTGATACCGACGTACGCGAGCCGCCGCTCCTCCTCCAGCTGCTTGGGGTCGCCGAGCGAGCGCAGGTGCGGGAAGACGCCGTCTTCCATGCCGGTGAGGAAGACGACGGGGAACTCCAGGCCCTTGGCGGTGTGCAGGGTCATCAGCGTGACCACGCCGCCGCGGCGCTCCCCGTCGGGGATCTCGTCGGCGTCCGCCACCAGGGACACCCGCTCCAGGAAGTCGGTGAGCGTCCCGTCCGGGGTCTGGGCGTCGAACTCCCGGGCCACCGACACCAGCTCGTTCAGGTTCTCGATCCGGCTCGCGTCCTGCAGGTCGGTGGAGCTCTGCAGCTCGGCCAGGTAGCCCGAGCGGTCCAGGATCATCTCGGCCAGGTCAGCCACGGGCAGGCCGGCCTGCGCCTCGGCCCGCAGCCCGGTCATCAGCTCGTTGAACGACGCGATGGCCTTGGCCGACCGGGCCGCGAGCCCGGGCACGTCGTCGGGCCGGGCCAGCGCCGCCGCGAACGAGATCCGGTCGCGCTGCGCCAGCGCGGCCACGCACGCCTCGGCCCGCTCCCCGATGCCCCGGCGGGGCACGTTGAGAATCCGGCGCAGCGACACCTCGTCCTCGGGATTGGCGGTCAGCCGCAGGTAGGCCAGCAGGTCCCGGACCTCGCGCCGCTCGTAGAAACGGACCCCGCCGACCACTTTGTAGGGCAGGCCGGCCCGGATGAACACTTCCTCGAACACCCGGGACTGGGCGTTGGTCCGGTAGAACACGGCGACGTCGCCGGGCGTGGCCTCACCCTCGTCCGCGAGCCGGTCCACCTCCTCGGCCACGAACGCGGCCTCGTCGTGCTCGCTGTCGGCCACGTACCCCACGATCGGCGGCCCGTCGCCCGCATCGGACCAGAGGTTCTTGGGCACCCGGCCGGAGTTGCGGGACACCACCGCGTTGGCCGCGGCCAGGATGTTCTGCGTGGACCGGTAGTTCTGCTCCAGCATGATGACGCTGGCATCGGTGAAGTCCCTGGTGAACTCCTCGATGTTGCGGATGGTGGCACCGCGGAACGCGTAGATGGACTGATCCGCGTCACCGACCACGACCAGCTCGCCGGGCGGCAGCGGGCCCGCGTCGTCCTCGTCGGACTGCCAGGCGGGATGCGAGACCAGCTCCCTGACCAGCATGTACTGCGCATGGTTGGTGTCCTGGTACTCATCCACCAGGATGTGCCGGAACCGGCGCCGGTACGTCTCGGCGACCTCGGGGAACGCCTGCAGCAGGTTGACCGTGACCATGATCAGGTCGTCGAAGTCCATCGCGCCCGCGGCGGCCAGGCGGCGCTGGTACTCCGCGTACGCCTGGGCCAGGGCCTTGTCCCGGTAGTTGTCCGCCCGGGCGAGGAACGTCTCGTAGTCGACGAGCTCGTTCTTCAGGTTCGACACCTGGTTCAGCATCGCCTTGGGCGGATGGTGCTTGGGATCCAGGTCGAGCTCGCGGCAGACCAGGGCCATCAGCCGCTGCGAGTCGGCCTGGTCGTAGATCGAGAACGAGGACGGGTAGCCGAACCGGGTCGCCTCCCGGCGCAGGATCCGCACGCAGGCGGAGTGGAACGTCATCACCCACATGGCCCGCGAGCGCAGCCCGGTGATCTCGGCCACCCGCGCCGCCATCTCGCCCGCCGCCTTGTTGGTGAACGTGATGGCCAGGATCTCGCTCGGGCTGACGTCCCGGGCCGCCAGCAGATAGGCGATCCTGCGGGTCAGCACCCGGGTCTTCCCCGACCCGGCTCCCGCCACGATGAGCAGCGGCGAGCCCTGGTGCACGACGGCCTCCCGCTGCTGCGGGTTCAGGCCCTCCAGGAGGGAGTCAGCGGCTGTGGTGGCGGTCACCAGTCAAGCCTAGGCGCTGCCGCCGACAGCAGGGCCTCAGCCGGGAAGCTTGTCCCCAGCCACCCCCGGCCGGGCTCCAGCCACCCCCCGGCCGGGCTCCGGCCAACCCCCCGGCCGGAGCCCGGCCGCCCCCCCAGGTAGTCCGCCTGGGCCGGCCCGGTTACCCGGCGCTTACTCGTCCGGCACCAGGGTGGGCGTGGCCCGGGTCAGGGTCTGCTTCTTGAAGAAGCTGGGGTTGGCGATCCGGCAGTAGAGGTAGGCGGCCACGCCGACGAGCGCGGCCACGACGGCGATCACGAACGCCCCGCCGATCTGCCAGTGGATGAACGGCACCGTCCACATGGTGTAGTCGTTGGCGGTGGCCACGTCGTAGTCCAGCCACAGGCTCCAGCCGCCCAGGAAGAACAGCATCAGGCCGCCGGTGACCGGCAGGATGCCCTGCATCCACAGGTTGCGGGCGCTGCTGGTCAGGTTCCGCCGGTAGTACCAGGCGCAGGTAAAGCCGGTCAGCCCGTAGTAGAAGGCGATGTACAGGCCGATCGCGATCACCGCGTCGCCGATGATCCCGATGCCGTTGGACGCGTAGTTGAACCCCACGTAAACGGCGATCGAGATCGCACCCATGGCGATGGTGGATACGGTCGGAGTGAGGTAGCGCGGGTGCATCTTCGAGAACGACCGCGGTATCGCCTTGTACACGGCCATCGACAGGGTGGTCCGCGCGGTCGGCAGGATCGTTGTCTGGGTGGACGCGGCCGCCGAGGAGAGCACCATCAGCAGCAGCAGGTGGCTGAGGACTGTGCCGACGCCGGAGGTGCCGAAAATGCTGCTCCCCTGGATCGACAGCACGTCACCGGCGTTCGCCACGTTGCCCAGGCCGTTACCCGTGGTCTTGATGCCGGCGTAGGACTGCATGGAGAAGATCACGATGGCGTAGGTGACCAGCAGGATCACGGTGGACAGGATCGCCGCGCGGCCGGGGGTCTTGTTCTTGTCCTTGGTCTCCTCATTGATCGCGACCGCGGTGTCCCAGCCCCAGTAGATGAAGACCATCAGGATGATGCCGCTGGCGAAGGCGCTGAAGCTGGTGATGTGGAACGGGTTGAGCCAGGACAGGCTGGGGGTGAGGTGGCCGGCCGGGGCGTGCCCGGTGCCCACCTTGACCAGGGCGGTGATCGACAGCACGAGCAGCATGACCAGCTCGATGCCCAGCAGCGCCTTCTGGAAGTTGGCGGAGACCTCGATGCCGCGGTAGCAGATGTAGGTCATCACCACGATCCAGATCACGCCGACCAGCAGCACCCAGCCGCTGGTCGGGTTCTGCCCGATGCCCTTGGCGTTGAACAGCAGGAATCCGTACTGGCCGGCCACCTGGGCCAGGCTCGCCATGACCAGCACGTCGGCGACGATAATGGCCCAGCCGCCGGCCCAGCCGGTCCGAGGACCGAACGCCCGGGACGCCCAGGTGAAGGTGGTGCCGCAGTCCGGGTCGGCCTTGTTCAGCTCGCTGTAGCCGATGGACGTCAGCAGCATCGGCACGAACGCGAGGACCGCCACCGCGGGCGCCTGCAGCCCGACGGCCGCCACCACGAACACCAGCGTCGCGGCGATGCTGTAGGCCGGGGCGACCGAGGCGGTCGCGATGATCGTGGTGGAAACCAGCCCGAGCGCGCCCGACTTGAGGCCCTTATCGACCGACTGCTCCAGCGAGGCCTGTTCCGTACTCGTCATGCTTTCTTACCCCTCCTGGCAACACCTCAGCCGGTCGGGTCGGGCTCTCAGAGACGGCCTCGCCGACGGCGAACCAGCGATCGTTGGGTTATGGCGCCGCAGCTAAGGCATGTACCCAACAGCCACGGTTCTAGCACGTATGGCCCGCCTCGGCAACGATTTCAGTTGTAACAGGTCCGTATCACGACTGGTCCCGTGTTATACGGACGAGTTGGAGGCTAGGATCGCAGGCATGCGCATCCTTCTCGTCGGGGCTGGCGGGGTTGGCACGGCCTTCGCCCGGATCGCCGCCCGCCGCCCGTTCGCCGACCTCGTCATCGCCGACTACGACCTGGCCCGGGCCCAGCACGCGGCCGCCGCCAAGGACGGCTACCGTGCGGTCCGGCTGGACGCCCGCGACTCCGCGGCCACCGCGGTCCTGCTGGCCGAGTACTCCTGCGACGTGCTGATGAACGCCACGGACCCGCGGTTCGTGATGCCGTTGTTCACCGCCGCGCTGCGGGCTCGCGTGCACTATCTGGACATGGCCATGTCGCTGTCCCACCCGGACCCGGACGCGCCGTACCGCCGCACCGGCGTGAAACTCGGTGACGACCAGTTCGCCCTGGCTGGCGACTGGGAGGAGGCGGGCCGGCTGGCACTGGCGGGCATGGGCGTGGAGCCCGGCCTGTCCGACGTGTTCGCCCGGTACGCCGCCGACGAGCTGTTCGGCGAGATCGATCAGCTGGGCGTGCGGGACGGCGCCAACCTGGAGGTGGCCGGCTACGACTTCGCTCCCACCTTCTCCATCTGGACCACGATCGAGGAATGCCTCAACCCGCCCGTCGTCTGGGAGAAAGGGCAGGGCTGGTTCACCACCCCGCCGTTCAGCGAGCCTGAGGTGTTCCACTTCCCGGCCGGCATCGGCCCGGTCGAGTGCGTCAACGTGGAGCACGAGGAAGTGCTGCTGATGCCGCGCTGGCTCGACGCCCGCCGGGTGACGTTCAAGTACGGGCTGGGGGCCGAGTTCATCGGCGTCCTGCAGACCCTGCACAAGCTGGGCCTGGACCGCACCGACCCGGTCCCGGTGGGCGCGGCCAGCGTCTCACCGCGCGACGTGGTGGCCGCGTGCCTCCCGGACCCGGCCACGCTGGGGGACAAGATGACCGGCGTGACCTGCGCGGGGACCTGGGTGACCGGGACCGGCAAGGACGGCGCGCCCCGTGAGGTCTACCTGCATCACGTGGTGGACAACGCCTGGTCCATGGCGGAGTACGGCTCCCAGGCGGTGGTCTGGCAGACCGCCGTCAACCCGGTCGTGGCCCTCGAGCTGCTGGACTCGGGAGCCTGGTCCGGCACGGGAGTGCTCGGCCCGGAGGCCCTGCCGCCCG
>JAOPYP010000048.1 GCA_025964635.1 Actinomycetes bacterium
ACGCCAATGACCAGTCACGAGCAGCGCTATCGCCTGGGGGCGGTAACCGTGTCACGCATCGGCTTCGGCGCCATGCAGCTGCCAGGTCCCGGGGTATTCGGGCCGCCGCGAGACCGCGCCCAGGCGATTGCGGTTCTGCGGCGCGCCGTGGAACTCGGCGTCGATCACGTCGATACTGCCCAGTTCTATGGTCCCGCTGTCGCGAATGAGCTCATCAGGGCAGCACTGTATCCATATCCCGAGGGACTAGCGCTGGTCAGCAAGGTTGGCGCGCGACGGGACCGGTCAGGCCGGGTGCTGCGTTTCGATTCCCCGGCGCAGCTCGCGCAGGGAATCGAGGACAACTTGCGCACTCTGGCCGTCGGCCATCTTGCCGCGGTCAATTTGCGCCTCATGGACGATGCCCAGCCCGGCCAGCGATTCGATGACCAGCTCACGGCGATGATGAGGGCGCGCGACAAGGGCCTGATCGGCGGCATCGGCCTCAGCAACATCACCCGTGAGCATCTGGTTCACGCGCTGGCGGTCACTGACATCGCATGCGTGCAGAATCCCATGAACCTGGCGGACCGGCACTCCCTGCCCGTGCTGGAGGAGTGCGGGGCACGGGGCATTGCCTTCGTGCCGTTCTTCCCGCTTGGCTCGGCCTCCGCCCGCGGTAACCCGGTCCTGCGCAGCCCCCAGGTCGCGAGCATCGCAGCCCGCCTCGGCCGCACTCCAGCTCAGATAGCCCTGGCGTGGCTGCTGAACTTCCGGCCGAACATTCTGCTGATCCCCGGCACGTCATCAGTGCGGCACCTCGAGGAAAACATGGCCGTCCGGGACATCGAGCTCGACGCAGCAGCACGCGAGGCGCTGGCCTCCGCGGGTTAACTCAATGAGGATCATGCGGTGGCCGTCTTCACGTCACGACGCCACGCTGACCAGCGCAAATCCGGTCACCACACCAGCGAATGCAACCTGCGGTTCGAGTCCTCCCGCTACAGGGACGGCCTGGCCGCCGTCGGTGGGAGACCCGGGTCTATCACTGGCGAGCAGCAGAGCAGGCCCACGGGCATCACCTTTACCGCTGGGTGCAGTGCGGAGTCCGCCTGGGGTTGCGGCGCCGGGGCGGGCGCGGCTGCCTCTGGCTCCGGCTCGGGGATGAGGGCCGAGGCTTCGCTGGTGAGTCCTTCTAGCCGCTTGCGTGAGGGCAGCATGAGGATCGCGAGGATCGCGCCGAGCCCGAGCAGCGCGGCCGAGATCGTGAAGGCCAGGGTATAGCCGTGGGTCGCCGCGACCGCTGGTGCCTGCGGGCCGGTGTGGTGGGCAATGAGGTAGCTGGTCGTCGCACTCGCCGTGATGGTGCTGAGGACGGAGATGCCGATCGATCCGCCAACCTGCTGCATCGTGTTGACCAGCGCCGAGGCCACGCCGGAGTCCTCGCGCGGGACGCCGGCCGTGGCCGAGTTGACCGCCGACGCGAAGATCAAGCCGAAGCCCAGGCCCATGATGAGCAGGGCGGGCAGCACACCTGCGAGGTAACTGGAGGTCACGGTGAGCTGGGCCAGGTAGGCGGCCCCGCCGGCGCCCAGCAGCATGCCCGCGGTGACCAGGGAACGGGGCCCGGCCCGGGGCAGGAGCACGACGCTGTACAAGGTGGAGGCAACCAGGATCCCGGCGACCAGCGGCAGGAACAGCAGCCCGGTGGTCAGCGGGCTGTATCCCTTGACCTGCTGCATGTAGAAGGTCAGGAACAGGAAGATCGCGAAGAGCGCAATTCCGGTGATGCCGACCGCGACGTAGGAGCCGCCCCGGGTGCGGTCGAGGATGACCCGCAGCGGCAGCAGCGGGTGACTGGATCGCAGTTCGGCGACGACGAACGCGGTGAGCAGGACCGCGCCGAGGACCAGGGAGCCGAGGGTCAGCGTGGCGGTCCAGCCGGCCGTCTCGGCGTGGGAGAAGCCAAAGACGATGAGGAACAGCCCGGCGCAGGCCAGCACGGCGCCCGGCCAGTCCATCCGCGGCGGGCTGGCCGGGCGGCTGCTGCGGATGTAGGCCAGGGCGCCCGCCGCGGCGATCGCGGCGAAGATCAGGTTGACAAACAGCGTGTAACGCCAGGACAGGTACTGGGTGAGCACCCCGCCGAGGATCAGGCCCACAGCGCCGCCGCCGACGGCGATCGAGCCGAAGACAGCGAAGGCCCGGCCCCGCTCGAGCGGGTCCCGGAACGTGCTGACCAGGGTGCCCAGCGCGGCTGGCGCGAGGATGGCGCCGAAGGCGCCCTGCAGCGCCCGGGCCACTACGAGCATCACGAACGAGACGGCGGCGCCGCCCATCGCGGAGGCGACGGCGAATCCGATCAGGCCCGTGATGAGGACCCACTTGCGGCTGTACATGTCGCCGAGCCGGCCGCCTACCAGCAGCAGGCTGCCGAAGGCCAGGGCGTATGCCGTCACCACCCACTGCCGGTCACTGTTGGCGAACCCCAGCGCCTGCTGCGCCGACGGCAACGCGATGTTCACGATCGTGGAGTCCAGCACCACCATCAGCTGGGCGACAGAAACCACGACCAGGACCAGCCAGCGC
>JAOPYP010000051.1 GCA_025964635.1 Actinomycetes bacterium
ACCTGGTGGCCCTCGACGCCCAGCAGGCCGCACATCCGGCTGTGCGTGTAGTGCGCGTCCGCGCTGAACGCGATGCCCCGGCCCGGGTGCAGTTCGCGGGCCACGAACAGGGCCTCCAGGTTGGCGACGGTGCCGCTCGTGGTCAGGTGGCCCAGGTGCGTGTCGAAGCCGAACATCGCCGCGAGCTGCGCGGTCACCTCGCGTTCCATCCGGGCGGTGGCCGGGCCGCCGTCCAGCGCGTGATTGTTCGGGTTGATCAGCATGGCCGCGAGGTAGCCGGCCACGGCGGCCGGGTGCGGGGGCTTGAGCATCTGCCCCGCGTAGCGCGGATGGAAGAACGGGTAGTTATCCGCCAGGCGCTCGGTGAACTCGGCGAACGCCGCCCCGAACCGCTCGTCGCTGACCTCCAGCGAAGGATGCGGCGTGAACGGGCCGAATCCCGCCGCCCACTCCCGGTTAGCCGCGACCGCCTGCCCTACCCACCGCTCGAGATCCACATCCGCAGCCTAGAGGGCTGGGACCTGGACGCTCCGGCGGCGGAGGTGGTCGAGGACGGCGGCCCCGTCGGGGCCGCCGAACCACGCGGCGTGACCGAGGAGGTAACCGTCGTAGGCGAGGTCCGCGTTGGCGGGCGAGCTGACCACGTCGGCGAAGTACTCCACCTCGGACAGCGCGTACTCCACGTGCACCACCGCGAACACCTCCGGCAGCGCCGCGGCCTCGGCCGGGGTGAGCGGGCGGACCGACTCGTAGCCATCCAGGAACGCGTCGATCGCGTCCAGGTCCGCCTCGGCCCGGCCCGGCCCAGGCCCGGCCAAGTCATCCCCGTCCGGGCCAGTAAGGCCGGGATCACCAACGTCCGGGCCAGCCAGGTCCGGGCCAGCCGGGTCCGGGCCAGCCGGGTCCGGGCCAGCCGGGTCCGGGCCAGTCAGGTCCGGGCCAGTCAGGTCCGGGTCGGCTAGGTCCAGCCAGGACACGGTCGCCCGCTCCAGCGCCGTGGCCAGGTCGTGCACCGCGAAGGTCCGGTTGGCCAGCCCGAAGTCGAACACTCCGGCTACGACGGCGTCCGGACCTGCGGACGTCCACGTCAGGTTGGAAGGGTGCCAGTCTCCGTGCCCCCACTGCCGGGGCAGCCCGGCGAGCAGCGGCGCGGCCCGCCGGATCGCGGGCAGCACATGCCGGCTGAGGTCGTCCGGCCAGGCGCGGCCGTCCAGGTAGCCCGCCAGCCCCGGCCGGCGGTCGGCCAGCCCCGCGACCTCGGCGAACGGGTCGGCCGCGACGATGATCCCGCAGCCGCCGGTGAGCACGGCCGGAGCGCGGGCGGGCCACGCGAAGCCGTCCGCCGCGCCGTGCAGCCGGGCCAGCGCCGCGCCGGCCGCCCTGGTGTGGCCGAGGCTGGCGTACGGGGTCCAGGACACCGCGTCCCGGTACAGATCGAGGCCGCCGGCCAGCTCGTGCACCTCATAGATGAAGTCGCCGTGCTGGGTGGCGGTCGCGCCGTTAAAGGCGCGCAGCACCGCGGGCGCCGGGATGCCGCGGGCCCGCAGGTGGCCGATGAACGCGTGCTCCACAGCCAGCTGGGCGGGGGTGCGCACCCGGACGTGGTGCCGCTTCACGAACAGGTCCGCCCCGCCCCGGCGGATCAGCCCCGCCGCCGACATGGGCCGGGGGCTGCGCCAGGTGATCATCTCATCGCCGGCCAGGGCGAGGCCCGCGGGGCCGGGCTGGGTGCCGGGCCCAGCCCGGACCTCCCGCTGGCTGCCGGGCAGGGGATACCGGGCCAGCACCGTGTGCACCTCGGCGCTGGTGAGCGGGCTCCAGTCCGGCACGACCAGCTCCTTGCCCATGCCGTGCACCAGGCCCGCGGGCGCGGGCATCCCGATCACCCCGCTCACCGGGTCACATCCGCCAGGCGGGGCGAGTCACCGGGCGCGACGGGGTCCGGTACCGCGAGGGGGTCCAGTACCGCGACGGCGATGGACGAGGCTGCCGGGTACGCCGGACGGTTCCGTTGCGGAAAAGAAGGCAGTGCGGGGCTGATACGCGCAGCGGGCGCAGTGGCGGTCGCCACAGGATCCTCCCTACGCCGGCATTACCCGGTCAGGTTCAGACGGTCGGTGGCGCGCAACCCGGTGGGCAGCCACCCTCTCAGCCCGGTCAGCCCGAGCTCCCGTGTGGTCGCTTGATGTTACCTCTGGGCCACGGGGCCCTGCTGCAGCCCGTCGCCGTGCTCGAGGATCTCCGCCGCCCCGCGGGCGACGCAGCGCAGCGGGTCGTCCACGACGACGACCGGGATCCCGGTGGCCGCCTCGATCCGGTCGGCCAGGCCCGGCAGCATGGCGCCGCCCCCGGCCAGCCGGATCTTCCCGCGGACCACGTCCTCGGCCAGGTTGGGCGGGATGTCGGAAAGCATCTCCTGGACGCAGTCCACGATCGCCGTGGCGATGTGCTCCAGCGCCTGGGCCACCAGCCACCCGGGGACCTGCTCCACCCGGGGGGTGCGGCGCGCGGCGTCCACGCCCACCGTCTCCATCCGCCCGGTCCCGTCCCCGGCCAGGCCGAGCGTGGTCTTCAGGGTGCGGGCCGCGTTGCGGCCCAGCATCAGGCCGAGTTCCGCCTTGACTGCCGTGACGATCGCGTCGTCCATGGCGTTGCCGCCGACCCGGAGCGACCGGGCCCGGACGATCTGGCCGCCCGCCACCACCGCGGACTCCGTGGTGCCGCCCCCCACGTCCACGATGAACGCCCCGGCGCCCTGGGCCAGGTCAATGCCGGCTCCCGCCGCGGCGGCGATCGGCTCGTCCACCAGCTGGAGCGTGCAGCGTGGCCGGATCACGCTCAGCGCGGCGGCCAGGGACCGCCGTTCCACCCAGGTGGCGCCGCCGGGCACGCACACCACGGCCGCGGTCCTCAGCAGCCCGCGGCGCAGCTTGGCCCGGCGCACGAAGCCCTGGAGCATGGCCGACGCCGCGTCGAGGTCCGCGATCACCCCGTTGCGCAGCGGGTGGAGCACCTCGATGTCCTGCGGCTCCTTACCGGCCAGCGCGTCCGCAGCCTGGCCCACCGCCGCCACCCGCCCGGTTGCCCGGTCCAGTGCGATGGCCGAGGGCTCGTCGATGACCAGCCCGCGGCCGGCGACCGAGACCAGGGTGTTGACCGTACCCAGGTCGATCGCCACACCCGACCGGAACCGCATGAGAGCCGCCCTTGCCCCTAAATACCGTCAGCTACCCCAAGTATTGCGTCCCCCGCAACGGCGTGAGGTGGCGGAGTAGGCCCTGGGGCCGCCCGCCAGCGAATGGAATCTAGCGGGCGGCTCACCGCCATGCAGGCTAAACGTGCCGGAAGCCCCAGTCCAGAAGCTTAGTGGCATCTTTAAAGGCGGCCAGGGGATCGCTGCCGGAGCTGTGCAGGACCACGCCGAGGAGCACGCGGCCGTTCTGGTGCGCCTCGAACAGCAGGCAGTACCCGGCCGCGTTGGTGGACCCGGTCTTGATCCCGATCGTGCCCGGGTAGCCGTGGAGCAGCATGTTGGTGGTGCGCCACACGTAGGCGTGATGCCGCGGGGTCGCGGCCAGGTGGTAGGACTGCTGGATCACGATCGAGCGGAACACCGGGTACTGCATGGCTGCCCGGCCCAGCGCGATCAGGTCCCGCGGGGTCGAGTAGGTGGAACGCCCGGTGGGCCACGGCAGCCCGTCGAAGTTCGAGAAATGCGTGTGGGCCAGGCCCATTCGCTGGGCGGTGCTGTTCATGGTGGCGATGAACGCGGTCCAGCCCGGCCCGTACGACTTGGCCAGCGCGTAGGCGGCGTCACAGCCGGACGGCAGCAGCATGGCCTCGAGAAGTTCCCGGGTCGTCAGGTAGTCGCCGGGGCGCAGGCCCGCGTTGCTGGCGTCGTACTTGTGGTCGTAGGGGACTACGCCCTTCGGGACCTGGATCCGCCGGTGCAGGTCGCCCGCCCGGAGGACCACGATCGCGGTCATCACCTTGGTGATGCTGGCCATCGGCCGCTCGGTGTTCATCCCCCGGCTCCACATCGCCGCGCTGGTGGCCGCGTCGACCAGGGCGCCGGCCTGGGCCTGCACGCCGCGGGGAGCGCGGGTGAGCGCGCGGGCGCCCGGGGTGGCGGTGCCGGCCCGGGTGGCGGTGCC
>JAOPYP010000056.1 GCA_025964635.1 Actinomycetes bacterium
GGCGGCGGCTTCGGTGCCCCGGGCGGCACCACGCAGGGTGGCCCGGCTTCGGGTGGCCCGGCTCAGGGCGGGACACCGGGCGGCACCGCTGGCCGCCCGTCCGGAAGCACCGCCGGGCATTTCCCCGGCAGCACCTCCGGGCGATCGGGACGAATCCCGGGCGGCGGGGGCGGTGGCATCGGCGGCGCCCTGGGTGGCAACACCCAGGTCTCCAGCACGATCACGAAGCTGCTGACCAGCGGCGCCACTGGCTACCGCTGGGCGGCGGCCACGGTCGGCGCGGAGAGCGCGGCCCCGTTCCAGCTGGCCAGCGGCCAGCCGATCATGGCCATCGGCGGGTTCAACGGCACCGACCAGACCCCCACCCTGGCCCAGTTCGAGCAGATGGTCGCCGCGCACGAGGTGCACTACTTCATCGGCACGAACGGCCACACGTTCGGCGGCGGCTCCGGGGACGCGACGCAGATCACCTCCTGGGTGGAATCGCACTTCACCAAGCAGACCGTCGGCGGCGTCACCGTCTACAACCTCGCCCATCCCACGAGTTCGTAGCCCAGCCCAGCATGCCGCGTGGCTGCCGCGGCTGTGCGTGACACGGTTAGCGGGCGGCTCGGGCGTAGGCGGCGGGGGTGATGCCGTAGCAGCGGCGGAACCAGCGGTTCAGGTGAGCCTGGTCGGCGAACCCCGCGTCCGCCGCGGCCTGCCCGGCCGGCGTGCCCTGGGCCAGCGCCTGCCGGGCAGCGCGCAGCCGCAACTGGCGCTGGTACTCGCCGGGCGCCAGCCCGGCCACGGACCGGAAGGCCCGGTAGGCGGCGTAGCGGCTGCATCCCGCGGCGGCGGCCAGGTCGTCGCCGGACACCGGCGCGGCGTAGTTCCCGTCCAGCAGGTCCCGGACCCGCCGGGCGATGCGCAGGGTATCGGCCGCGCTGACCCGGCCCGGGCCGGGCGGCCGCCCCGCCGATGCCCGGGCCACCCGGCCCAGTGCCACGGTGAGCCGCTCGCCGCGTTCCAGTGGGGTGGCGGGCCCGGTCAGCGCGTGATGCAGCCGCCGCAGCGCGGCGGCCAGCCCGGGGTCGGCCAGGACCGGGGCAGGGAACAGCGGCCTCCCGGCCGGGCGGCCACCGATGTCCGCCAGTACCTCCGTCACCAGTCCCGGGCCGACGTGGATCATCCGGTAGCTGAACCCCTGGCCGGTGGTGGGGCGGCCGTCGTGCGGGTCGTCCGGGTTGAAGGCCATGACCATCCCGGCCGCGCTGGTGTGCGCGGCACCCCGGCAGGTGAAGGACTGCGCGCCGGACTCCGTGACGCCGAAGGAGTAGGTGTCGTGACTGTGCCGGTGGTACACGTGCTCCCGGAAGTGAGCATGCATGGCTTCCAGCGGCTCATCCGCCGACCGCCAGTACCTCGACCAGTCCCCGCTCACCCTCCCAGTATCCCGCTGCTCCCGGTGTCCGTGATCCTGGGCGATTGGTGCTGCTATTCCGCACGGATCGCCCAGAATTATGCAAATCGGCCGACGGTACGCCGCGAGGGTGACATGGCGGCGGAGGTTATGCACAGGATCAGCGGAATGGCCTGGTTATCCACAGGCGGATGAGGCGACCCGCCCGGATAGCGCCTGGCCAGCATTCTGGGGCTATGCCAGCACTCAGATATTCCGGGCTAGACGAAGTGCTCGACCAGCAACATCGGGTCCTGGCCCGCAGGCAGGCATTAGATGCCGGGATGCCCGGGTCGGCCATACGTGCCCGGCTGGACAGTGGCCGGTGGCAGCGGCTCTACCCGGGGACCTATGCCACCTATAGCGGTGACCCGCCTCGCCTGGCCTTCATCTGGGCGGCGCTGCTGAGCGCCGGGACAGGCGCGGTGATCTGCCACCAGACCGCCGCCGAGCTGTACCAGTTCGGCCGGCGTCCGCACCGGGCCCTCCATGTGGCGATCCCGGAGGAGCGCCACGTGCGCAGGACGTACCGCGCGGGGCCGGACGCGCCTCCGGTGATCATTCATCGGTCGGACAGGATCGTGGAGGTCCAGCACCCGGTCCTGCGGCCCCCGCGCACGCGGATCGAGGAGACCGTGCTCGACCTGACCCAGTGCGCGCCCACGTTCGATGAGGCGTACCACTGGCTCAGCCAGGCGTGCGGCAGCCGGCTCTGCACCGCCAGCATGATCTGCCGGGCACTGGAGCTCCGGAAGAAGGTGCGGTACCGGGCCGAACTGGAAGCCGCGCTCGGCGACGTCGCGGCCGGCGCGCTCTCCCCGCTGGAGTACCGCTATGTGCACGGGGTGGAGCGCCCGCACGGCCTGCCCACCGCCCGGCGGCAGGCGCCAGTGACGCTCGGCGGGCGGCGCCGCTACCTGGACAACCTCTACCAGGACTACCTCCTCGCGGTGGAACTCGACGGAATCGCCGCGCACCCGGCAGGCGAGCGCTGGCGTGACATTCGCCGGGACAACTCGCTGGCCAGCCTGGGGGTGGAGACCCTGCGCTACGGCTGGTCCGACGTGACCGGCCAGCGCTGCGCCGTGGCCGGCCAGGTCGCTACCGTCCTGGCCCAGCGAGGCTGGCCCGGCCCGGCCCGCCGCTGTTCCCCCGGCTGCTCGGCCGCCTCCGCACGTGATCACCAGGTGGCCGGCCCGGAGAGTCCCCGTGAATGAACGGGATCATGGCGGCAGGCGCACGGGCGTTCAAGACCGGGCGGGGGCGGCCGGGCGAGGGTGGGGGGATGCGCTTTGATACCAAGATCGCAATTGTGGTGCGCGGGGACCTGGCGGCCTGGCAGCGGCTGAACGTGACGGCGTTCCTGGCCAGCGGGGTGGCAGCCGTCTGCGACGAGACCATCGGGAAACCGTACGAGGACGGCTCGGGGCACCGCTACCTGGAGATGTTCCGCCAGCCGGTACTGGTCTACGCGGCGGACGGGCCGGGCCTGGGCACGGTTCGCGAGCGGGCGGTCGCCCGGCAGATGCCCGTCGCGATCTACACCGAGGACATGTTCGCCACCGGGCACGACGAGGCCAACCGGGCCGTGGTCCAGGCGGTAGCCGCTGGGGACCTGCGGCTGGCCGGGGTCGCCGTCTACGGGCCGCGGAACGCGGTGGACAAGATCTGCAAGGGCCTGGCGCTGCACTCCTGATCGGCTCCGGCCCGGGTCACTCAGCGGCACCGGGCATTCATAGCGGGCGCAGAAGCTCCGCCGACAGCGGGCAGAACGTCCTGGGGGATGGTCGTAGTCATGAACCCGGCAGGGCCGCTGCCGGAGGACGCATACGGAGGCCTCAGTGACCGCCCTGGTCTGGCTCAACGTCCCCCTGGTAGTTCTGGTCTTCCTGGCCATCGTCGGCATCCCGATGTGGCTGACGTTCAAGCGCCCCGAGCGCCACCCCGACTACTCCGAGGCCCGGGCCCATTTCCGGGCGAAGGAGCGGCGCGGCCGGATCAGCACGGAGGCAGCGCGGCGGTCCGCGCCCGGGCTGGCCTCCGCCCGCCAGCACGCCACGGCCGCGGCGGCCATACCGGGCCGCAGGCACTCCGGGTCCGAGCGGGACCGCCGCGGCCACCAGGCGCAGCGTTCGGCCCGATCGGCCTGATCGGTGTCGGCATGATCGATGTCGGCCTGAACGGTGTCCGGCTGACCGGGGCCCGCCTGGCTGGAGCCCTCTGAACGCTGCCGCCCGCCTGGTGCCGCCTGCCGGCTGGTTCAGCCGGATCCGGTTACGGCCCCGGAGCCGGCCGGAGGCTGGCCCGCGAGGTCCAGCAGGTCGTCCAGCACGGCACCGAACGACCGCGCGGCGAGGGTCAGATGGCCCTCGCCGGGGGCCAGGTGGGCCCGGGCTCGGGGGATGTGCGCGGCGAGCCAGGCTCCGTGGCCGAACGGGACCATCCGGTCCTCGTCCCCCTGCCAGACGGCGACCGGGACCGCACCGGCCTGCTCCACCGGGAAACCCCAGTCGCTGACGAACGCGATGTCGTCGTCGCGCCAGCCGGCGATGCCGGCCCGAAGCGCGGCCCGGAACGACTCGGCCAGGTAGTCCGCGAACTCCTCGGTGACCACGGCCCGGTCCGCGGCGGAGACCAGCCCGCCGAGTTCCTCCGCGACCTGCTGGCTGATGACCTGCCCGAGTCCGGCCGAGGCCTTCTCGAGGAACGCGGTGAGGGCCACATCGCCCTGCCCGGCCGCGGTGAACTCGGTCACGTTCTCCGGGCCCATCCCGGCCATCCAGTCCAGCCCGCCCGCCCGGTGCGGCGCCACGCCGGCCAGCGAGGCCGCGGCCAGGCACCGGCCGGGCAGCAGCGCCGCACAGGCCAGCGCGTGCGGGCCGCCGCCGGACCAGCCGACGGTCACGAACTGGCGGGCCCCGAGCCAGTCAAGCACCGTCGTGACGTCGGCCGCCGCATCCGCGATACGGCGGCCCGGCTGCCCGGTGGACCTGCCGTAGCCGGGGCGGGCGTACATCACGGTGCGCAGCCCGCGCGCCGCCGCCGCGGCGGCCATGGCCGGGGACGCCACCAGGCCACCGGGGGTGCCGTTGTGGAAGAGCAGGGGCAGCCCATCCTCCGGGCCCGCGGCGAGGACCTCGAGGCGCCGGCCGTCCGGGGTGGCCACGACCTGGGTTCTGCGCGGCGGTTCATTCGGCATGACGGTCAGCTTAATCCGGGGGTCAGGGCAGCTTGCTGAGGTCCACTGCCTGCACCTGGGACGACTTGGTGTTGGTGACCAGCAACGGGCCGCCATGGGAGACGACTGCGAACTGCCGGGGCTGCAGGCCCGACTGGAGGTAGCCGACCAAGGCCTTATGCCCGGCCAGCGCCTTGGCCGTGCTGACCACAGCCAGATTGGCCTCCGCCCCGGCTCCCCCGTCACGGTTGGAGTCGGCGACCACGAGCCGGGACCCGTGGTTGAGCGCAGCCAGCCCGAGCGGGGACGACCCCACGGCGACGCGGGCGATCAGGGAGTGTCCCGGATCGCTGAGCAGCTTGGCCGTGGAGAACCCGAGCAGCGCATTGGAGCCGACCGCGGTGACCCACAGATTCTGGCCGCCGTTCGTGAGCACCACGCGGTTGGGCTTGCAGCCAGCCGGGATCATCTTGGCCACGGAAGACGAGCCTGGATGCTTCTCGGCCTTCGGCACGTCGATCACGTTCACAACGCCCGCGCCCGGTGTGGAGGGGTTGGCCAGGTCGCTGGCCACGTAGGCGTGCTTCCCGTCCGGCGCCATTGCGATCCCGATGGGCTGGGGGCCCACCGGAATGAGCCCGACGACCGCGGCGGCCCCGAAACCGGACCTGAGCGCCTGCTGCAGGTTGAACACGCCCACGTGGGCGCTCTCCTGGAAGGTGACGAACGCGTACCGCCCGTCGGGGGTGATCGCAACGTCCTCGGCGTGCTGCTCGCCCGGCCTCATCAGCGACCCGACGGGGCTGGCTCCCGCCTGCTGCTCCAGCGAACTGACCTGGAAGACGGTGATCCCGCTGCCGCCGGTGACCACCAGGTAGCGGCGGTCCGGGGTGAGCGCCTCGCCCTGGGCGTGCGAGAGCGTGCTGCTCCACATGAACGACGGCACCGACTTGGACGTGTTCATCACGGCGAGGCCGTTCCCGGCACCCGACACGAAGGCGAAACCAGGGACGGTCTCAACGTCGAAGGGGTGCCCGCCGGTCTGGACCATGTGGCTGGTGACCTGATTCAGTTGCGCGCCGTTCGCGGCCTGGGTGGTGCACCCGGGCACGTCCAGCGTCTTCGTCTGGGACGACGACCCGACGGTGTTGCTCCCGGACGAGAAGGGCTTGGCCACGACGAGCACGACCGCCACCAGGACCACGACGACGCCGAGCGCGATGAGTCCCCAGAGGCCACGGCGCCGGCGGCCGGGGCCGCGCGGCGGCGGCGGCGCGCCGCGGCTGAAGCCCGGTGGCGGGCCAGGAGGCCGGGCCGGGTAGCCGGGGGGGACGAGCGGCACGTCCCTGGTCGCGTCGACCGGAACCTGGGGTGAGGCCGCGGCGGCGGCCGGGCGCGGATCTGGCTCGCGTGGGCGAGGCTCCCGCGGCGAAGGCTCACGGTAGAGGGCTTCCCACGGCGCGGGTTCACCGGACTGGGCCTCAGGCCGTGGAGTCTCCAACGGCGGGGGCTCATACGCCGAGGGCTCACCGGAGGCGGCCCCGGCTAGCTCGGTGGCGGGGCCCTTGTCCGCCGCTGGGACGTCAGCGGGAGGCGGGCCGTTTGCGGGTCCTGGCCCGGGGCCGGCCCCGGCGGAGGTGTCCTCCACCGCGGGCAGCCCCGGATCCGCGGGCAACTCGGGCACGATCCGCGTGGCCTCGCGGGGCGGCGGGTCCGGGAAAGCCGCATCATGTCCCGGGTCGGTCCCGGAGGAGTCGAGCCCGCAGGCCCGGCGCAGCGCGAGCGCGAACTCCGGGCAGGTGGCGTACCGGTCTGTGGGGATCTTGGCCAGGGCCTTCGCGATGACCTCGTCGGCCGCCGCGGGCAGGTGGGGGCGGCGGCTGGTGAGCTCGGGCGGCGCGGCGGAGATCTGGGCCCACATGACCGCGACCGACTCGTCCCTGACGAACGGCGGCTGGCCGGTGAGCATGGTGAACGCGGAACAGGCTAGCGCGTACTCGTCCGTGCGACCGTCCACCGCCCGGGCCTCGATCTGCTCGGGCGCGATGTAGTCCAGCGTGCCCAGGAACTGGCCGGTCGAGGTCAGCGCGCTGACCGAGAGAGCCCGCTTGCTCAGGCCGAAGTCGCAGAGGTACGCGTGGCCGGGATAATCTCCCCCGCCCGCGGCATCCAGCAGGATGTTGCCCGGCTTGACGTCCCGGTGCACCAGCCCATGCGAATGAGCCGCCTCCAGGGCCGCCGCGACCTGGGTGATGATGTGGCAGGCCCGGGCGACGGTCAGCGGCCCCCCGGTTTCGACGAGCGACTGCACGTTCGGCCCCTGGACGAAGCGCATCGCGATGAACAGCACCCCGTTGGCCTCGCCCGCTTCGAAGATCGGGATGATGTTGGGGTGGTCCACGGCCGCCGCGGTGCGTGATTCCCGGATGAACCGCTGCCGGAACGCCTCGTCCCGGGCCAGCTCGGGCGACAGGACCTTGATCGCGACCGGGCGGTCGAGACGGTTATCCCAGGCGCGGTAAACCACGGCCATGCCGCCCCGGCCGATCTGCTCATCGAGCCGGTACCCGGCCAGGCGGGAACCTACGCCGAACCCGCCAAACGCCGGGGTCTCGTCAGCCACCGCGGCCCCCTGCCCACGCGTGCCGAAGCCAGTTCTCAGTCATTTCTCTGGCCACACTGATTACCCGGGGTACTTTACTTTCCCTTGGTCCATGGTTCCCGCTCAGCAGCCCGGCCGAACGGCGGCGGGCGGTTTGATAGAGATTCGTTGCCTGGCGGCCAGGCCGGCCAGGGCGAGGCCGGCGATGTCCCCCGGGGAAGCCGACGGTGTCCCCGGGGAAGCCGGGGACAGGCATCGTTAAATCTGCGTTAACGGAGTACACCCCCCTTCAGCGCCCCGGGGACAGCAAGTAGCGTTCGCAGCGTGCTCATCTCCCCTCATGAGCAGGAGCGACTGCTGCTGCACGTGGCCGCCGGGCTCGCCCGCGAACGCCGCGGGCGCGGGCTCCGGCTGAACTATCCCGAGGCGACCGCGGTCATTGCAGCGTACGTGCTGGAGGGGGCCCGGGACGGGCGCAGTGTGGCGGACCTGATGGAGGCGGGACGTCACGTCCTGGGCGCGGACGACGTCATGGACGGGGTCCCGGAGATGCTGGATTCCGTCCAGGTCGAGGCGACCTTCCCGGACGGCACGAAACTGGTTACCGTGCACCGGCCGATCCCGTGATCCCGGGCGAGATCGTCCCGGGCGACGTGCCGGTCCCGCTCAACCCGGGCCGTGGCCGGGCCACGCTCACCGTCACCAACACCGGGGACCGGCCGGTCCAGGTCGGGTCGCACTACCACTTCGCGGCGGCGAACCCGGCCCTGGACTTCGACCGGGAGGCGGCGTGGGGCCGCCGCCTGGACGTGCCCGCCGGGACCGCGATCCGCTTCGAGCCCGGCGTGACCCGCGAGGTGTCGCTGGTCCCGCTGGCCGGCCGCCGGATCGTGCCTGGGCTGCGCCCGGAGCTGGCCGGGCCGCTGGATCATGCTGGCCGCGGATCAA
>JAOPYP010000079.1 GCA_025964635.1 Actinomycetes bacterium
GGAGGCGATGCCCAGCGGGATGCCGTAGTCCTCGGTGGCCACCGGGCGTTTCAGGCCGCCCTTGCGGCGGTCCACCGGGGGCGGCCCAGCCCGCTCCCCGCCACACGGCGCCTTGGTGATGCACCCATCTACCGCCACATCCTGCAGCTCCAGGCCGATCATCTGGTCATAAGCCCGCAGCGCCAGTGCATGCATTTGCTCACCGATCCCCAGCGCCGCCCACGCCTTGAGACAGCGGCGGATGGTGCGGTCCGAACACCCCGGGCTGGCGATCCGCACATACCCGCTGCCATGCACTAAAGCAGCGATGGCAGCCCAGCGGGTGAGCCGGATCGAAGTCCGGGCGCTCACCGCCAGGAGGGCACAGAACTCGACCCAGATCGGCTCCAGCAGGCATGATGGCACGGCAGGCACGGGACACCTCGATGATCATGGACCCTAAACAAGCCCATGATCATCAAGCCCCGTGCCTGTGCCACGTAACGACACGCCCGCATCGCCCCTATTGCCGGGCGCTCTTAGGAGACGCCCATCTCGCGGCTGCGTTCTCAATGCGCGGCAGTGTGGGCGCAGCCGCGGATGACGGCCGGTCAGCACGTGCGCGGCGGTGGCGATCAGTCACGGCGCGATCATCGCGGCCACCAGTTTGCCAGCATGGCCTCTCGCCAGCACGAATGGAGGATGCCGCCGCCAGTATCACGATGCCAAGGGCGGTGGCCAGTGCGATGTAAAGACCGGACGGTCGCAGACCTTCCCGAGTGGCCGGTACACCTCGCCAAGATCACGCTGGTTGGCTTACGTCAGGCAAAGCAGCAGCGCCGGGCGAGATCGCCGGCCTGACCTGAGCTGACGGCTCCAGGGCAGGCTCTTGACGCAACCGCACGGTTGCCATACGATGGCAACCGTGCGGTTGCTATGCGTTGGAGGCGTCATGGCTTTTCCTGATCGCATCAAGCGGACCGTGGAGGTCGCTCACCCGCCGCACACGGTGTGGACGGCGCTGACCACGGCCGAGGGGCTGGGTGCCTGGTCGGTGATGAGGCCACGATCGACCTGCGCCCGGGCGGGGCGGCCCGGATGCGGTGGGAGAACGGGCCCACGGTGCAGATGCGGGTGGAACGGGTGGAAGAGTCGGTGGTGTTCGGGTTCACCTGGCCCATTTACGGGCTGCCGGAGGAGGATCCGCGCCGCACCTACGTGGAGTCCATTCTGGAGCCTACCGGGGTGGGGTGCGCGGTTAACGGTGGTCGAGTCCAGGTTCGCCCAGCTGCCCGGCGACGCGCACGGTAAGGCCTACGGCGGCAACGCCGACGGGTGGGCGAAGGAGCTGGGCGAGCTGGCCGGCTACCTCGATGCCGCCTGACCATCCGGCGGCGGACGCCGAGGCGGTCGCCGAGCAGGTGTTCACCGCGCTGGCTGACCCGAGCCGGCGGGCCATCCTGGGCGCGCTGGCCGCGGGGGGCCCGGCGACGGCCACCGACCTGGCCGGGCGGCTGCCGATCACCCGGCAGGCGATCGCCAACCATCTGGTCCTGTTGGCCGGGGCCGGGCTGGTGGCGGCCGCGCCGGGAGAGCGGCGCCGGGTCCGGTACCGGGTGCGGTCGGCGCCGATGCATGTGGCGTAGCAGTTCCTGGCCGCGCTGGCCCGCGACTGGGATAGCACGCTCGGCGCGCTGACCGACCACCTCGACCGGCGTGCTTAAGGATCACCAAAGGCCGGCCTGTGGGACCGCTACAACCCCACTCCACGGAACCCGAGAACACCACGGCTGATCGCGGAGGCGATGATGAAGGTTGAGCCGCAGAACGCGGACTTGCCAGCCGGCGACACCGGCGCCTCAGCGCTGCCTGGGGGCGTGACGCGCGCTAGGCCAGCTGCGACGGCAGCCATGCTGACGGGGACGCTCGGGCTGGCCGCCGCGTGCTGGGTCATTGCGGTCTGGCAGATGAACGGGATGGACATGGGGACCGCGACCCAGCTCGGCTCGTTGGGGGGCTTTATCGCCGTATGGGTGGCGATGATGGCGGCAATGATGCTGCCGGGCGCCATTCCGGCCGTGCTCAGGGGCGCGCGCCGGCGGCGTGCGGGCCGTGCCGTTTTTCGCCGGCTCCTACCTCGCCGTGTGGGCACTGGCAGGCGTGGTGGTGTATGCGGCGTATCGGCCGCACGGGACGCTGGCCGCAGGCACAGTGGTGATCGCCGCGGTCGTCTACGATGTCACGCCGGTCAAGCGGCACTTCCGTCGGCGCTGGCGCGAGGCCACCGGATCTGGATTCACGTTCGGGCTGTGCTGCGCCGGGTCGAGCCTGGGGCTGGTGGCGATGCTGGTGGCGCTCGGCGTCATGAGGATCACCTGGATGGCGGTGATCGCCCTGCTCGTCCTCGCCCAGAAGCTCCTGCCCGGCAAGACCGCCATCGACCTGCCACTTTCGCTCGCCGTCGCTGGGCTTGGGGCCATGATCGTCATCACGCCCTCCTGGTTCCTGGGCTCAGCCCGCCGATGTGAGCCGTCACCAGTGACGTCGGCCAGACCACGCTGTTGTGGCAAGAAGAAAGACAAGAAAAGGAAGACAAACAATGACCAGTCACAAGACAGGGACACGTGAAGAATGGCTTGCCGCCCGGCTGGAGCTGCTCGAGGCCGAGAAGACGCTGACACGTCGCAGCGACGAACTGGCGCGGCACCGCCAAGAGCTGCCCTGGGTCCGGATCGACAAGAACTACCGCTTCGATACCGACGAGGGGAGCGCCTCGCTGGCCGACCTTTTCCGCGGGCGCTCACAACTGCTCGTCTACCACTTCATGTTCGGGCCTGACTACACCGCGGGCTGTCCCGCCTGCTCGGCGATCGCCGACGGCTTCAACGGCTTCGCCATTCACCTGGCCAACCACGACGTGATGCTCTGGGCGGTGTCGCGCGCTCCGCTGGCGAAGATCCAGGCGTACAAGCAACGGATGGGCTGGAGCTTCCCCTGGGCCTCCTCCTACGAGAGCGACTTCAACCCCGACTTCGACGTCGCCCTCACCGAGGAGCAGGAGCGTGCGGGTGCCTTCGAGTACAACTTCCGCGAGTCGCCTGTGTGGTCGCCGCGAGAGGACGTGCGCGGGCCCTTCGACGCGTGGGCCGCGACGACGGGCACCGACTGGGCGACCTACACACGCGAGCGCCCGGGCATGAGCGCGTTCGCGCTCGAGGATGGAGTCGTCTACCACACGTACTCGGCCTATGCGCGCGGCCTGGACGGCCTCTGGGGCATGTACCAGTGGCTTGACCGGGCGCCGCGAGGGCGAAACGAGGCGCGCGGCCCCGACGACCCGCTCAACTGGTTCCGCCGCCACGACGAGTATCACCACGCAAACGAGACCAGCAAATAACCAGACCCGGGTAACCGGGCCGCCGGCGCACAACCACCTAGATCAGTTCGGGCGTAATGCAGGCAGTCGGGCCAGCGGGCAGGTGGTCAACGTATATCGGTGCCTTTGCGCAAGCAACACCATCAACACCGACAGAAGGAGAGGGGCTGGCCTTGTCCAGCAACATCGAGATCATCACGCGCTTCGAGCACGCGTTTCGCGCGGCCGACCAGGCGACGATCGACGGGCTCTGCGACCCGGGCCTGATCGACCACAATCCAGCGCCCGACCATGAGCCGACGCTGGCCGGCTTCAAGCAGAAGGTCGCGGGGTTCAAGGCGATCTTCCCCGACCTGGAGGAGAACCTGCAGGACATCATCGCCAGCGGCGACACCGTCGCCACCCGGTGGGTCCTGACCGGTTCTCTGCAGCAGGAGTTCATGGGGATCCCCGCCTCCGGCCAGCCGATCAGGGTTGAGGGCATGAACTTCTACCGCCTCAAGTACGGTCGCGTGACCGACATCTGGACGCAGTTCGACGGCGTCGCCCTGATGCATCAACTCGGCGCCATCCCGGCCTGACGTTCGGGTCAGCTCCCAGGCGTGCGGGTGTGGACGGCGGTGAACGCGATCATCTGCGTCCACCATGTGCGATCCGCGCAACGCGCCAGGAAGGCGTCGACTAGCTGGTTGTCGAGCTCTTCTGGGCAAGCATCCCGGCAGGCCCTTGTCCGTGCCGATCAGCCCAGGCACCCGCGAAAATGGCGTGCGCGGTGTCGAAGTAGCGGTGGGCGATGCGGACCGCGTCGAAGATCAGCCCGTCGGCCAGGGCGCACAAAGTGGGAGCGGATCGCGTTGATCGCGGTCCTGGATGTCGGCCAGCCGCTGGCGTTCCCGGTAACTCACAGGGCGATCAGGTCGGATTCGACTCGCTCACGGACGCCCGGTTTCAGGTCACTAGCGGGAATCAGGTCGACCTGGGTGCCAAGGACGCCTTCGAGATCAGCTTCGAGGCGGCCCAGCCCGAACAGGCTGAGTCCAGGCGGGAAGTCGGCGAGCAGGTCCACGTCGCTGTCGGGGCGGTCTTCGCCGCGGGCCACGCTGCCGAATACGCGCAAGTTACTGACCCCATGCGCTGCGGCCACGGCGACCAGGTCCTTGCGGTGGTGGCGGACGCGGCGGCCCACCGGACCTGAGAGCCGGCGCAGGCGGCCGCCGCAAGCCTAGCGTCAGCTCGAAGCCAGCCGCGTCGACCAGCCGGGCGAGCACTGGGATGGAGGGCTGCCGCTGCCCGGACTCATACGCGCTGATCACGCTCTGGGTGACATCTGCCCAGGCGGCCAGGTCGACCTGGGACAGGCCGGCCCGTTTACGTGCTTGGCGGAGCAGGGCTCCTGCGGTGGCCGGTTCCATGCCGCCTAGTATAGCGGATCGTCGATAACCATTGGCTGGGTACCGATAGCATTGCAAGATCAATCTGAGTGGCAGATTGGGTGGCAAAGGACGCTCGTGAGAGCTCGTTCAGCGCTTGTAAGTGCCTGTCTTTGCTCCTGTTTTGGCAGGTCAGCTGATCTACCTGGGGCTCCAGAACCGAGGAGCGATACATGGTAAGGAAAAGGTCTACGGTTCGATCCCCAGGTCACCAGAGGCCGCGCGGTCCTCGGCTGCAGCAGGCGTGGTCTAGTCCAGTTGGGTTTGGGGCCCAAGATCTCGACCGCAGGCTCTCCGGCAGGCGCTTGCGCCGCTCTCGTGGTTGCCTGCCAACTGCGTCAATTTACCCTGGCTCGCCCACTTTTCCCGGCCCGCGCGGCTACCTTGCCAAGACGCCTGATTGTGGCGTCCATTCCGGTGACGATTCCGGTCCGCCGCTGACCCGCTTACCGGGCGGAAGTCCCTTCTTTCGCCGTCGGCCCTTCGCCAGAAGATCAATAGGACCCAGTCATCTGCCGGACCGGGCGGGTTGGCCGGCGAAGTGGGCCAGGCTCAGCGGGCAGGTTGAGCGGCCGGAGGACGGGTCCGGCCCGCGGGGCGGCGGGGTTAGCCACCGTTGGCGGCCAGGCGGTAGCCCGCCCCGCGCACCGTCTGCAGGGCGCCCCGCCCGAAGGGGGCGTCGATCTTGCGGCGCACGTACCCGGCGTAGACCTCGACCACGTTGAGGTCCAGAGAGTCGTAGCTGTCCCAGACGTGCTCCAGCAGCTCCGTCTTGGCCACGACCTGCCCCGGCCGCCGCATCAGGTACTCCAGCAGGGCGAACTCCCGCGCGGTCAGGTCGATGTCGGTCTCGCCGCGGCGGACCCGCCGGCTCGCCGGGTCGAGCACCAGGTCACCGGCGCGCAGCTGCGCGGGCCGGGGGACCGCGCCGCGCCGGAGCAGGGCCCGCAGCCGGGCGGCCAGCACCACGTACGAGAACGGCTTGGTCAGGTAGTCGTCGGCGCCCAGATCCAGCCCGTCGGCCTGGTCGTACTCCCCGTCCTTGGCGGACAGGATGAGGATCGGCACCCAGTTCTCCTCCGAGCGCAGCTGCTGGCAGATCCTGTACCCGGAGATCTTGGGCAGCATCAGGTCCAGCACCACGGCGTCATACCCGCCCTCGCGCGCGGCGTGCAGGCCATCCTCCCCGTTGTGGGCCAGGTCGACCGCGAAGCCCTCGGCGACCAGGCCGCGCCGGACGGCCGCGGCCAGCCTTCGTTCGTCCTCCACGACGAGCACCCGCACCCGCCCGAGAGTACCCGCCCGCGCCGCCCACGCCCGGCCTGTGAGGGGCCGCGGGGCCGGCGGCCGGCGGGGAGTCCCGTGCCGGGGTGTGCCCCGCGAGAAGACCGTTATTGCCGTGACCGGGGTTGCTCCGGGTGAGGGCGGCTGGTCGTCCGGGAGGACGTGCCGGTGGTAAGGCTCACAGGAAGGACTCAGGCGATGTGGGGCATTATGGGAATGGCGGGCCCGGGCCGGCCGGCTGAGCCGGGCGGGATGGGCCCATACGGGGCAGATGGGGACCGCGCCTCCCGGGACCAGGGCGGCAGTGGTCCATGCCGGGCCGATGACGGCCCAGGGACGAGCCCGTGCGGCCGACCCGCACGGGGACGAGTGAGGATGGATATGAACACGCTGCCGACGATTTCCCGTCGCGCCAGGTGGGCCATACCCGTCG
>JAOPYP010000082.1 GCA_025964635.1 Actinomycetes bacterium
CAGGACGTGCTCGACGCGATCGCCCCCCGCGCCGTTCTGCGGTTCGCCGAGGCCTACCTGAACGGGCACGAGCGTGACCACCAGGACTGGGACGACGGTTTCGCGGCCAACGCCGCGCTGCAGGTCCGTTACCTCGCTGACCGCGGCCACGGCCACATCGCCATGGCGCTTCCCGATAACGAGAACCCGCTGGGTGATCTGCGGGTGCGCTGGGCCAGCGAGACGGTGAGAATGCTGGGCCTTCCCTCGCTGACGTCCTTCGTCGTGCCGCGGCCCAGAACGGCAGGCATGCACGCCGTCCAGGCGTTCCGTGCCGCTCACCCCTCGGCAACGGCGGTCGCCGCGTTCGATGATGACGCGGCCCTCCGCACCCTGACGGCCCTGCACGACCTCGGGCTCAACGCGCCTGGCGACCTGGCCGTCATCGGCTACGACGACACCGAGTACGGCGCCCTGACCACGCCCGCGCTCACGACCGTCCACATCGACGCCGAAGCCCACGGACGCCAGGCCGCCCGCGCCGTCCTCGGCCTCGAACCGGCCGACCTCCCCCACGCCCCCGGCCATGTGATCGTCCGCGACTCAGCCTGACCGATCACGGTCGGGCGCCCGGGGCACCGCGCCATCCCGCCGACCGGGGCGTGAACCGGGCCTAGTTCCGGGCGCCAGCCCGGGCCGGCTCGTCGCCCGCGTCCCGGCCGCCGAGCTCACGTTCAACCCGCTGCCCCCAGCCGAGCAGCGCGTCGCGGAGCAGCGGCTCTCGGCCGTAGAAGCGCTGGGCGGGCAGCGGCACGCTGACCGCCAGGGCGGTCCCGGAGAGGCCCTTGAGGACCATGCCCACCGCGCAGATGCCCTCGGAGTTCTCCTCACGGTCGTAGGCCACGCCCTCGGCCCGGATCTGGTCCAGCTCGTCCAGCAAGGCCGCGGGATCGGTGATCGTGTGCGAGGTGAGCCTGGGCAACGGACCCGCCGTGGCCCTCGCGACATCCTGCGGTGACATCGAAGCGAGGAACGCTTTCCCGTTCGCGGTGCAGTGCAGCAGGAAAGCCTCGCCGACCGAGCTGACCGCGCGGAGCCGGTGCGGCGCGACCACCTGGTCCACGAAAGTCGCCCGGTCCCGGTCGAGGATCGACAGGTCGACGGTCTCGTTCACGTCGTGGGAGAGCTCCTCGAGCAGCGGGTGGATGCTGGCGATCAGGCCACGCCGCGCGGTGTCGGCCAGCCGGCCGATCTCAGGGCCCAGCCGGTAGCGGCCCCGCGGTCCCCCGCTCTCGACCAGGCCTTCGTCCTCGAGCGCATTCAGCAACCGGTGGACGGTCGACCGGGCCAACCCGACCCGTTCCGCGACTTCGGCCTGGGACAGGGGCCCCTCGGCCTGCCGCAGCGTCCGGAGGATGTCGGCGGCCCG
This sequence comes from Actinomycetes bacterium, assembly GCA_025964635.1. GTDB lineage: Bacteria > Actinomycetota > Actinomycetes > Streptosporangiales > Streptosporangiaceae > RYN-230. The sequence continues at coordinate 1,409 of JAOPYP010000082.1, forward strand.
GGCGATCACCTGGATGCCTGAGCCGCCCGGCTCCTCCGTTGACCTCTCCATCGAGGGACCTCCTGCGCCAGTGTCCATGGAAGTACGAGCGGGGTGCCCGGCAGCCTCCGCGGCAAACAGCGTAGGCGGACCGGGCCCGGGCGCGGCCTAAGTTGGCTGAGCGTGCGGCCCGGGAACGGGTGGCCCGGGAACCGGTGGGCCGGGAACCGGTGGGCCGGGAACGGGTGGCCGCCGCACGTCAGGCCCCCGGGGCAGCGCGAGCAACGTCTCCGCTTCGGCGACCGAGGCCACAGAACGGTCCAGATCCCGGACCAGCCGCACCGCCCGCTCGACCAGCTGGCGGTTCCCGGCGGCCAGTTCACCTTTACGCAGGTGCAGGGTGTCTTCCAGGCCGGCCCGGGCGTTGCCGCCGAGCGCCAGCCCGATCGCGGTCAGCTGCAAGTTGGCCCGGCCGATGGCGATGACCTGCCAGACGGCCCCCGCCGGCAGGCGGCTGACCATGGTGAGCAGGTTGCCCGGCGTGGCCGCCATGCCGCCCTGGACCCCGAGGACGATGCTGAACTGCAGCGGCTCGGTGAGCAGATCCTCCTGCTGCAGCCGCAGGCACACCTCCAGGTGACCGGTGTCGTAGATCTCCAGCTCGGGCCGGACGTCCAGCTCACGCATGCGCGCGGCCAGGCGGCGCACGGCCAGCGGCGGATTGCGGAATTCGCCGGGACCGAAGCTCATGCTGCACGGGTTGAGCGTCGCCATCCGGGGCCGGAGCTCGACCAGCCGGGCGCGCTCCTCGTACGGCACGTCCAGGCCCACCCCGGTGGAGAGCTGCACGAGGATGGGGCACCGGCTGGCGATCAGCTCCATGACCCGGCGGGCGATGGCGAGGTCGGCGGTCGGCCGCTGCGCCTCGTCGCGCAGGTGAACGTGCGCGACGGCGGCGCCGGCCTGGTACGCGGCCTCGACCTCGGCGGCGATCTCCTCCGGCGTGGTGGGCAGCGCCGGGTTGTCCGCCTTGGTGGCGATCGGCCCGGTGGTGGCGACGGTGATCACGGCGCTCATTTACTGGCTTCCCTCGCGGGCGCTTCGCTGGCTTCGGGACCGGGGGCCGCGGCCTCCTGCCGGCGGCCGATGATGACCAGGAGGGTGGCCGGCCGGGCCGACCGGTTGTCCACGCGGCGCACCGTGCCCTTGGTCAGATGCACTGAGTCCAGGGGCCCGACGTCCTCTTCGCGGCTGTCGGCCTGGACGACGAGCGTCCCGTCGAGGACCACGTACACGGTCTCCTCCGCGGCGGGGGACTCGTCGGCCCCGCCGCCCGGGAGGTAGTAGGAAAGGCCGACCCAGAAGCGTTCCGTCGGCCCGGCCTCGTGGCCCTGGAGCCGGGCTGTCGCCACCCCGTGATGCGCCGGGGCCACGTAGCCGGGCGCCTCCGCATGCCGGGTCACCCGCATCACGTCAGGCTCCCTGGCCGGTCTCGAGGCGGTACGTGCCCGCCGGGTCGGTCATCGCGACCAGCCGGACGATGCAGCCGTCCCCGCCCACCCAGCGCCAGGGGAAGGCCGCGAACGTCACCCGCCGGCCGGACACCTTGTCCAGGTCACCACCGACGTTCTCGAACCCGTAGATGCCCCTGGACAGGATGGCCCGGTGGCAGGGTTCCCACTCGGCGAAGTCCTCGCGCGCCGTCCGGCCCGTCTCCGCCTCGTACTCGGCCACAGCCCAGGGCAGCAGCCCGCCTTGCGCCTCAGCCGGGCCGTGCGGGCCGATGGCGGTGGCCAGCGGATGGTCCAGCGCCTGGGTGTCCGTGCCAACCGCTTTCACTCCCCGGGCCGCGAACCACTCGCCCGCTTCCTTGTAGAAACCCGGCGAGTAGGCGTAGTAGTCGGCGCTGTCGCTGTAGTGATGGTGCCAGCCGGTGTTGACGATGACGATGTCACCGGGCCGTATCTCGGGGCGGGCCGCCTCCAGGTCCTCCGGGGTGACCACTTCCCACTTCTTCTTCGGGATCGACACCACGACCCCGGTGCCGAAGAAGGCGCTCAGGGGGATCTCGTGCAGCAGCGGGGCACCCTCGATCACGTGCCCGGGCGCATCGATGTGGGTGCCGGAGTGCATGACCGTGGTGATCTTCTGGGTCAGCACCCGGCTCTTGGCCATGCCGTGCAGCCGCTCGATCTTGACGTCCTCGAAGTACGGCCAGGCCGGGACCCCGTGTCCCCAGGGGTGTGACAGGTCGTAGAACTCCAGCGCCGCCTCGTCGGGGCTGCCGGGCCATTCGAAGGTCATTCGGGGCTTCCTCTCGGTGGGGTGCTGTGCTGGGTTGTGCCGCTCGGGGACTGGCCGCTCGAGGGTGGGGCGGGCAGAGGTGGTGCGGGCAGGGCAGCGCAGCATCGGGTGGCCCCGCTGGGCCGCTGCGCCTGGACGTGCGCGGCGAGTTCCCGGGCCGCGGTATCCCGGGTGCCCGGCCCCCAGGGCAGGAAGCCGTGGCCGGTCTTGGCGCCGAGCTCACCGCGCCGCACCAGCGCGCGGAGCAGCGGGCTCGGCTCACGGCCGGCGCTGAGCGCGGGCAGCACCGCGTCGTGGATGGCCAGGGTCAGGTCCAGCCCGACGTAGTCCGCGTTCTCGATCGGGCCCATCCGGGCCAGCCGGAGCCCGACCGTGTTCCTGGCGACCAGGTCGGCCGTTTCCGCGTCGCAGATGCCGTCGGCGACCAGGGTGATGGCCTCGCGCCATAGGGCGTGCTGCAGCCGGTTGCCGATGAACCCGGCCACGTCGCGGCGGACCCGCACGGGTGTCTTGCCGAGGTAGCCCAGAAGCGATATCACCCGCTCGGTCACGGTGGCCGCGGTCAGCCGGCCGGGGATCACCTCGACGACCGGGATGAGGTCGGGCGGGTTCCACCAGTGGGTGCCGAGCACTCGCCCGGGGCCCTGGGCCCGCGCCGCGATGGCCGTCACCGGCAGCACGGAGGTGTTCGTGGCGAGCACCGCGTCAGGCGTGGCTGCGGAGACGGCCGCGAACACCTCCTGCTTGACGGCCAGGTCCTCGACCACGGCTTCCACCACGAGATCCGCGCGCTGGACCGCCCGGGCCAGGTCGGCCGATCCGCTGATCTCCCCCCGGCCGCCGGCCGGGGCCGGTCGCGACCGGGCGGCCGCGACCGCCTCCCGAACGGTGTCCGGCTCGGTATCGCAGAGGATCACGTCCAGCCCCCCGGACGCGAGCACGGCCGCGATGCCCCGGCCCATCAGCCCGGCCCCGATCACCGCGGCCCGGCGGAAGCCGTGGCCGGGAGCCTCAGCGGCCGCGCTGGAGTCGTGGCCGGGAGCGTCCGCGGCCGGGCCTGCGGTCAGCATGCCGTGTAGCCGCCGTCCAGGTAGAGGACCTGGCCGGTAAGGAAGGCCGAGGCGTCACTGAGCAAGAACTGGAGGGCACCCACCAGGTCACCGGGTTCGGCGAGCCTGCCGAGCGGGATGCGGGCCAGCATCGCCTCCCTGGTGGCCCGCCCGCGCTCGTCGTCGGCGTACATCCACGCCGTGAGGTCGGAGCGGAAGACCGTGGGAGCGAGTGCGTTGACCCGGATCTGGGCGCTGCCCCACTCGGCCGCCAGCGACCGCGCCAGCAGGTCCACCGCGGCCTTGGACGGGCAATAGGCGCTGTAGCCGGCCGGGTGCCCCAGCCGCCCGCGGGTGGACGAGACCAGGACGACGCTGCCGCCCTCACCCTGCTCGATGAGCTGCCGCCCCGCCGCCTGGCAGACCAGCCAGGATCCGCGGACGTTGGCGTCCTGCACCTGCTGGAAGTCCGCGACGTTCATCGCCGTGATCGGCGCGACATGGTTCATTCCGGACGCGACGAGCACGCCATCCAGGCGGCCGTGGGCCGCCACCGCCGCCCGGACCATCTCCGCGGCATCGTCCGGTGTCTCCGGGCGCCGCGGCACGGTCCTGATCACCGGCGTCACCGCGCGGCCCGGCGGCCCCACCGGAGTCTCGCCGCCGAGCTCGGCAGCGAGCCGGCCGAGTGCCACCACGTTGGCTCCCGCCAGGGTGAGCGCCGCGCCGGCCTGGGCCAGGGCCCGGGCGGCGGCGCTGCCCAGCGCGCCGGTGGCCCCGGTGATCAGGACCGACGTGCCGGCCACGCTGAACCGGCCCGCGGCCCGGCCGTCCGGTCCGGGAGCTGCGCTCTCCAACTGTGCCGCAGATTCCATGGAACGGAATGCTTAACCCGCATGATGGAAAAGTCAAGACGCGGCCTGGGACAGCGCCCGGCTGGCCTGGGTGGCCGCCAGCCCCAGCCGGGAACCCTTGACCTGGACGTTCGCTGGGCGGTAGATTCCACCATCCCGTCTAATGGGATGGCAAAACCGTATCGCGGGCACTGACCAAGGGACGGTCAAGGCATCGTCGCCAAGCAAGCCGGAGGTATACCTCTATGAAAGTCCCAGGCCGAACGGTCTGCGCGGCGGCGGGGATCGCCCTCGCCACCACGCTGAGCGCGTGCGGCAGCGGCGGGGGCTCCGCCACTGCATCCTCTTCGGGCCCGATCGTGATCGGTGCCTCAATCCCCCTGACCGGCCCGCTCGCCGGCTTCGGCTACTTCGAGAAATGGGGCTACCAGCACGCCGTCGACGTGGCGAACAAGGCTGGCGGCATCAAGATCGACGGCGCGAAGCGCAAGGTCAAGCTGATCATCCTGGACGACCAGACCAACCCGAACACGACCGTGAACAACGTCCAGCAGCTCATCACGCAGGATCACGTGGACGCGCTGCTCGGCTCCTGCACCGACTCGCTGGTCGAGCCGGGTGCGCTGATCGCCAACCGGATGGGCGTCCCCCTGGTCACCCCGTGCGCCGCCACCAACACGTTCGCCGCGACCGCGAAGTGGACCTGGGCCTGGGATCTCTTCTTCAACTCCGAGAACCTCACCGAGACACCGTTCAACACCGCCGACCAACTCGGCCTCAAGGCCAAGACGAACAGCAAGGTCGCGATCATCCACTCGAACGGTAAGAACGAGAACATCATCGGCACCGTGGAGTGGCCGGCCTGGGCCAAGAAGCACGGCTGGAAGGTCGTGTACAACACGGCCGTCCCGCCCACCCAGACCCAGTTCACGTCCTCACTGCAGGCCGCCAAGGCGGCAGGCGCCGACATGCTGCTCGTCGTCATCTCGCCGCCCGGGGCCATCGCGCTGCGCAAGCAGATGGTCTCCGTGGGGTACGCCCCGAAGATCCTGGTCGAAGAAGAGGGCGGCGAGCCGCTGCAGTTCGCCCAGGCCCTCGGCAAGCTCGCGAACGGCGTGATGGTCGGCGGCTACTGGGACCCGTCGTTCCCGTTCCCGGGCGCCAAGCAGCTGGAGCAGGAATTCCAGGCGCAGACACACCAGACCGGCTCGCAGCACATCGCGGACACGGACACCGCGGCCACCGTCCTGCTCCAGGCCATCGCCCGGGCGGGAACGCTGGACAAGACGGCGATCAACAACCAGATCGCCAAGACCAACGGGACATTCGTGGCCGGGCACGTCACGTTCGGCGCCAATCACACGTCCACCCTGCCGATGGTCGAGGAGCAGTGGCAGAACGGCAAGAACGTCATCATCGCGCCGCTGAACCGGTCCACCGCGAAAGTCATCTTCCCGCTGCCGACCGGGTGATGACTACCACGGCGGCTAAACCACCCGGCCGCCCCGGGCACTGATCCTCCAGCCACCGGAAAGCCTGGATCCCGCGGGGAATCTCAGCAGATTCCCCGCGGGATCCAGCCATTCCGGGACCCGCCGCTTAATGACAGCGGCACAACTAACGGGCCCGCGGACGCATCGGCCATGGTGGGGGCCAGCAGCCTGGTTTGGTTAGTGGCACAGCCCTGCGGGCTGTGACGCCCCGCAGTGGTTCGCCACGAAGTGAACGCCGGTCCCGGTGCCGTCCCAGATCAGGTCGGCGGGCCGGTTATGGAAGGCATGGTTGGCGGCGATCGTGTCGTGGTTGGGATTGCTCCCGTGGCTGATCTTGCTGGCGCTCAGCACGACGATCCCGCCGGAGTTGAACTGGCGGCCAGCATTGCCGGACACGGCGTTGTGCGCGACCAGGGTGCGCGTCGCGCCGAGCAGCAGGATGCCGCCGCCCTGAGTGCTGACCGGCGTGTCCGTGGTCTTCGGGCAGAACTTGTTGTTGCCCGCCGCGACGTTCCGCAGGATGGCCGCGTTGCCCGCCCCGCCCTTCTGGCCGTCGTCGAGCACCAGGATGCCCTCGCAGTTCCTGGTGGCCAGGTTACGGAGCACGGTGACCTCGCGGGCGTGCCGGACGAAGATCCCGAACTGGTTGCCGACGGCGACGTTGTCGCGCACCACCGTGTCGGCGTCCGGTGAATCGCCCACGTAGAAGCCGGCCTCATGGTTGCCGACCGCGGTATCGCCGGCGAACAGGGTCCGCGTGGACACGAAGCGCGAGATGCCGTAGGCACCGTCGTTGACGGCGGACACGTTGGTCACCGTCAGGCCGTTCGTGCCGTAGCCGAATACGCCGTTGGCGGGAAAGCCGGTCACGTACATCCCGGTGATCGTGTCGTTGCTGACCATCTGCAGCACGGCGCCGCTCTTCGGGTCGACCTTCTTGGCCAGGACGCACACGCCGGTCACGCCGAACCCGCTGGCGCACACGCTGCGCGGCTTCGCGGCGGGCGGCATCAGGACCGTGCCCCGGCGGGAATTACCCGAGCCCCGCAGGGTGATCCCGTCGGTGCGGATCTGCACGCTCTGGTGGTACACGCCTCGCTTGAGTAGAACAGTGTCACCCGGCCGCGCGTGGTTGACCGCAGCCTGGATAGATTGCCCCGGCGACACGACGATCGTCGTGCCCGCAGGCGTCGCATGGTGTGTGGTGGCCGCGGAAGCCGACCCGGCTACCGCCAATGCCGTACTGAGTGAAATTCCGAGTGTCGTCGCGCACGCAGCCGTGATGAACCTGCGCATCGATGCCCCCTAGCGTGATATCCACGCTGGCCCCCCCTGGACCGACGCATTACCAGGCGACAGTAAACCAAGTGCGCATATCTTGGCAACCACCCATATATACGGTCTATAGCAATGCTGATTGTGAATATCGGCGTATATCCGGGTCTGCGGGGTTTGCGGGCCGCGGGGCGGACGGCACCTCAGCTGGCGGCACCTCCCCGGGCGGCACCTTCCCGGGGTGGCACGGGCCCGGGCGGCACGGGCCCGGGCGGCACGGGCTCGTTCCCCTTGGCCTCGCCGACGTACAGGGAGAGCAGGCGGTCGTCGGCCCGCATCTCCGAGGGCGGGCCGGCCAGGGCGACGCGGCCCTTCTCCAGGACGGCCACGTGGTCGGCCAGGGCCAGGCCGCGCTCGACGTTCTGCTCGATGACGATCATGGAGACGCCCCGGCCGTTGATCTCCCGGAGCGTCTCGTAGAGGCGGTCCACCATGATCGGCGCCAGGCCGAGCGAGATCTCGTCGAAGATGATCAGGCGCGGCTCCGCCATCAGCGCCCGGCCGATGGCCAGCATCTGCTGCTGCCCGCCAGACAGCGCGAAACCCGAATTCCCGCGCCGCTCCCGGAGGGCGCCGAACACCTCGTAGACCGCCGCGAGCCGCCGGCTCCGCTCCCGGGCCGACCCAGCCGCCCGGGCTCCGAGAAGCAGGTTCTCCTCGACGCTGAGGTCGCCGAATATCTTCCGGCCCTCCATGCAGTGGGCGATCCCGAGGCGGACGATGTCGTGGGGCCGCCGGCCGTCGATACGCTGCCCGTCGAACCAGACCTCACCCCCGCTGACCGGCAGCATCCCGCTGACCGACCTGGCTGTGGTCGTCTTGCCCGCGCCGTTGGCCCCGAGCAGCGCGAGCACTTCGCCCTCGGCCACGGAGAACGAGACCTCGTGCAGGGCGCGGAACGCGCCGTACCGGGCGGCGACGCCCTTGACCTCGAGCAGCGGGCGGCCTGGCCGGCGAGCCCGGCCCCCCGCGTGGCTGACTTCCTCCCCGCCGGAGGTCCCCAGGTATACGGCCGCGACCTGCGGATCGGCCAGCACCCGGTCCGGCTGTCCGGACACGAGCAGCCGGCCGCCGTCGATGACGATGAGCCGGTCGCAGGACTCCCTGATCACATCGATCACGTGCTCGACGATCAGGATCGCGTCGACCTCCTGGCGGAGCGTGCGGATCAGTTCGATCAGCTCGCGCAGTTCGGACTCGACCAGCCCCGCGCCGATCTCGTCGAGCAGCAGGATCCGGGGCCGGACGGCCAGCGCGCGGGCGAGTTCCAGCCGCTTGAGGCGGAGCAGGCCGAGGTCGGAGGCGCGGGTGCCGGCGAACTCGAGCAAGCCGCAGCGGGCCAGGATCCGCTCACACTCCGCCCGCGCGGCCCGCCCCGTCCCCTTGGCCCCGTGCAGGTGTGCGACCAGCAGGTTCTCCATGACGGTCATCTGGCCGAACGGCCGCGGGACCTG
>JAOPYP010000104.1 GCA_025964635.1 Actinomycetes bacterium
CCACGGCGGCCCGCGGCGCCTTGGCCGCGGCGCGCTTGGCGGCCCGGGTGCCGGCGGCCCGCTGCGCCACCCGCTTGGCCAGCGCCTTGTACTGGGGGTCGCGTTCCTTGAGGTCCGCGAGCACCGGGGTGGCGATGCAGATGGAGGAGTAGGTGCCGGACAGCATGCCGATGAACAGCACCAGCGCCAGGTCGTTCAGTTCCCCGGCGCCCAGCAGCCCGCCGCCGATGAACAGGATCGCGGCCACCGGCAGCAGCGCGATGATCGAGGTGTTGATGGACCGCACCAGGGTCTGGTTGAGGGCCAGGTTGGCGGCCTGGCTGTAGGTGCTGCGGGCCGACCCGAGCAGGCCGGCGGTATTCTCCCGGACCTTGTCGAAGACGACCACCGTGTCGTAGAGCGAGTAGCCCAGGATCGTCAGCAACCCGATCACGGTGGCCGGGCTGACCTGGAACCCGGTCAGCGCGTAGACGCCCACCGTGATCACGATGTCGTGCACCAGCGCGATGAGCGCGGCCAGCGCCATCCGCCACTCGAAGGCGATCGACAGGTAGATGACGATCACGATGAGGAAGGCGATCAGCGCCTGCAGGGCCTTCTGCGAGATCTGCCCACCCCAGCTGGCCCCCACGAAGCTCACGCTGATCTTGCTCTGCGGGATGCCCAGCTGATGGGCCAGCGAGGACTGGACCTGGTTCTGCTGGTTGTAGGTCAGCTTGCCGGTCTGCACCTGCCAGGTGGCACTGCTCCCGGAGCCGACCTGCTGGACGATGGCGCCCTGGCCGTCGCCGGTGGCGCTGACCGCTCGCTGCACCTGGCCGATCGAGGTCGCCGAGGTCTCGGGGAACTTGAGAACCGAGCCGCCCTTGAAGTCGACGGTGAAGTTCAGCCCGCGTCCGAACAGGCCGACCAGGCTGAGGACCAGGATCAGCCCGGAGATGGCGTACCAGAGCTTCTGCCGGCCCACGAAGTCGAAGGAGACCTCGCCTCGGTAGAGGCGGCCGCCGACGTTGCCGAGCCGCGACATCATGCCTCCTTGGCCGGGGTGCGGGCGGGCACGCGGGTCGTCCGGGACGATCGCCACGGCGCCCGCGCTCCCAGCCGGGCCGGATCGAGACCGGAGAAGCGGTGCCCCTGACCGAAGAACTTGGTCCGGGCGAGCAGGGTGACCATCGGCTTGGTGAACAGGAAGACCACCACCACGTCGATGACCGTGGTCAGGCCGAGGGTGAAGGCAAAGCCCTTGACCTCGCCGAGGGAGAAGTACCACAGCAGGGCGGCGGCCAGGAACGACACGGTGTCGGAGACCAGCACCGTGCGCCGGGCCCGTTTCCAGCCGCGTTCCACCGCGGTCCGCAGGGTCCGGCCCTCACGAACCTCGTCCCGGAGCCGCTCGAAGAACACCACGAACGAGTCCGCGGTGATGCCGATGGCCACGATGAGGCCGGCCACCCCGGACAGCTGCAGTGCGAAGCCCTGGTACTTGCCGAGCAGGATGACCGCCTCGAACACCAGCGCGGCCGCGATGATGAGGCTGGACACCGCGACCAGGGCCAGCCCCCGGTAGTACAGCAGGCAGTAGAGCACGACGAGGAGCAGGCCGATGGCGCCCGCGATCAGCCCGGCGCGCAGCTGGTTGCTGCCCAGCGAAGGCGAGATCGACTGCACGGACTCCTTGGTGAACGTCAGCGGCAGCGCGCCGTAGTTCAGCACGTTGGCCAGGTTGGTCGCCTGGGCCTGGGTGAAGCTGCCGGTGATCTGGGCCGACCCGCCGGTGATCGCGCCCTGGATGACCGGGTTTGAGATCACGCTGCCGTCCAGCACGACCGCCAGCTGGTCTTGCACCGAGTTCACGCCGTACTTGCTGAACATCTGCTCGGTGATGCTGCCGAAGGCCGCGCCGCCCGCGGAATCGAAGTTCAGGTTGGTCTGCCAGTCCACGGTGGTCGTCGACTGCGTCGCGCTGGCCGACTTGATGTCCTTGCCGAGGACGTGCGCCTTGTCCAGGACGTACTTGTACCGGATCCCGCCCTGGGAGCCGCACGAGACGGTCTGGACCTTCGGGTTGTTGTACTGCTGCGCGGTGTAGCCGACCTGCGTCTTCCAGTTCTTGTCGGCGCAGTTCAGCTTGTTGAACTGCGCCTTCACGGACGCGCTGACCAGGCTGGCGTCACCGCTGGCCCCCGCCACGGTGGACAGGCCCGAGCCGCTGGTCGCCGACGGCGAGGCGGACGCGCTGGCCGACGGGGTGGCGGAGCCCGAGGCCGATGGAGTGGCGGACGCCTTGGCGTGCGCCGCGGTCAGGCCGTGGGACCGGCTGGCCATCTCCTTCGCCCCGGCCCCGCTGGCCGCCCCGCTGCCCAGGGCGCCCTTCTTGGCTGACGCGCTGGCCGACGGGGACGCCGTCGGTGACGCGCTGGACGACGGGGTGGCCGACGGGGACCCGCTGGCTGACGGGGTCGGCACGGGCGTGGTGATGGGGGTGGTAGCGCCCGTGTTCGGCGCCTCCAGGACCACCTGCCGGAACAGCAGCTGGGCGGTCGTCCCGACCAGGTTCACGACCCTCTGGCTGCCGGCCCCGGGGACCGCGACGTTGATGATGTCGCTGCCCTGCTGCTGGACCTGCGCCTCGGTGAAGCCCGCGCCGTTGACCCGGTTGGCCATGATGTTCTTGGCCGTGGTCATGTCCGACGCGAACTGGGCCGTCGACACTCCCTTAGGCGCGGTGGCCCGCAGCGCCACCGTGGTGCCGCTGGTCAGGTCCAGGCCCAGGTGGACCTTGAAGTCCTTGCCCCACTGGCCGGGCGAGCCGATGTTGCCGCCCACGATGGCCAGCAGGAGCACCACGATCAGTGCGGCCAGCCCGGCCAGCGCCCGGCCGGGCCGGGAGACGTTACCGCTTGGGGGAGCCAATTCTCGTCTGTCCTTCGCTTCACGTGTCCCCCGGCCCGACGCTGGGCGCGGGGCAGGCGGTCAGTCCGCGGTGCGCTCGTCGCGAGCGGGGTGGTCGGCCGCGGTGCTGCCCGGGGTGGAGCCGTTCACGTGCTCGGTGGCGGCCGGCCCGCCCGGGGTCCCCTCGGCGGTCGTGTCCTCCGGGCTGTCCGGCTCGTGGTACCCAGCGTCCGCCGTGTCGGTACCGGCCATCTCGGGGCCGGCCGTGCCGTCATCGTCGGGCAGGGTTTCCATCACGGCCCGGCGCAGGAACCGCATGTGCACGCCGGGCGCCACTTCGAGCACCACATCCTGATCATCGGCCTCGACCACCGTGGCGTACATGCCCGCGGTGGTGCGAACGCGCTGACCTGGCTGCACCGTGTTCTGCATGGCCTGAGCCTGCCGCTGCTTGTTGCGCTGCGGCCTGATCATGACGAAGTAGAGCAGCCCGAACAGCACCACGATGACGATCAGGAACGTGTAGTTCCCTCCGCCGGAACTGCTGGCCGCAAGATAATGCATGTTCCCCATCGCGGGGGCTTCCTTCCAGTTGATGAGCTCTGCCTGGCCGCGCGCCGGGCCTTTCGGCCGGCTGGGCCGCAAATCCGTGGCCATCCGGGCAGCGGTTGACCAACTGCCGAAGTGTAGCGGCGCGCGGGCAGCGCACCAACAGGCTACGGCTTCCGGCGACTGATCGTGACATCCCCGCGACCAATCCGGGTACAGCCGGGCGCGGTCACCGGCGGGACACCCGCCAGGGTGACCTGCACGTCCTCCGAAATGGTGACCGGCCCGTCACTCGAAGCGGTGACCCGCATGTCATTCGAACAGGCTGCCCGGCAGGGCCAGGCCAGGCGGCTCGGGCGGCTCGAGCCCCAGGTGCTGCCAGGCCGCCGGGGTGGCCACCCGCCCGCGCGGGGTCCGGGCCATGAGGCCGTGACGGACCAGGAACGGCTCGGCCACCACCTCGACGGTCTCGGCCTCCTCGCCCACGGCCACGGCGAGCGTGGACAGCCCGACCGGGCCGCCGCCGAACCGGGTCACCAGCGCGCTGAGCACCGCACGGTCCAGCCGGTCCAGGCCGGCCTCGTCCACCTCGTACAGTTCCAGCGCGGCCCGGGCCAGCTCCCGGGTCACCACGCCGTCGGCCCGCACCTCCGCGAAGTCCCGGACCCGCCGCAGCAGCCGGTTGGCGATCCGCGGGGTGCCCCGGGACCGCCCGGCGATCTCGTCCGCACCGTCGCCGCGCAGCGCCACCCCGAGCAGGTCGGCCGACCGGCGGACGATGACCTCCAGCTCAGCGGGCTCGTAGAAGTCCAGCCGCGCGGTGAAGCCGAACCGGTCCCGCAGCGGCGCGGGCAGCAGCCCGGCCCGGGTGGTCGCGCCGACCAGGGTGAACGGCGCGATCTCCAGCGGGATGGCCGTGGCGCCGGGTCCCTTGCCGACCACCACGTCGACCCGGAAGTCCTCCATGGCCAGGTAGAGCATCTCCTCGGCGGGCCGGGCCAGCCGGTGGATCTCGTCGATGAACACCACGTCCCGCTCACCCAGCGTGGACAGGATCGCGGCCAGGTCGCCGGCCCGCTCGATGGCCGGCCCGCTGGTGATCCGCAGTGGCGCGCCCAGCTCCGCGGCGATGATCATCGCGAACGTGGTCTTGCCCAGCCCGGGCGGCCCGGACAGCAGCACGTGGTCGGGGGCCCGGCCGCGCCGCAGCGCGCCCTCCAGCACCAGGGACAGCTGCTCGCGGACCCGGGTCTGGCCGATGATCTCAGCGAGCCGCTTGGGCCGCAGCGCACCCTCGATGGCGCGCTCGTCCGCATCGGCCAGCGGCGACACCAGGCGCTCCTGCTCTACCGCCGCCGGTCCGTCCCGTTCCGCGGCCGCCAGGGCCTGCTCTTCCAGGACGGACAGCTCCGGCGCCTCCCGCTCCGCGTCCTCGGCGGCGGCGTGGGCGTCGTGACCCGGCCGCCGGCCCGGGCCGGTCATGTGCGGCTCAGCTTGCGCAGCGCGG
>JAOPYP010000140.1 GCA_025964635.1 Actinomycetes bacterium
CCCGGTGGCCACGTAGTCCGCGATCACGGACTCCGGCTCCACGCCGGCCGCGAGCAGGAGGACCGCGATAGTCACGCCCGTCCGGTCCTTCCCCGCCGCGCAGTGCACGAGGACCGGGCCGCCGGAATGGGCCGCGATGCCCACGGTGGACGCCAGCTCGTGCGGGACCCTGGTGAGCATGGCCTGGTATACCGAGCTGAGCGTGACCGGCCGTTCCCGGGGGGCGTGGCCGGCGTCGGTCACCACGGCCGCCCGGCGCAGGAGCGGTATGTGGTGCACGGTGACCGGGGCGGGCCAGGGGTAACCGCAGCCGCCTTCCCCCGGGGAGCGGAGGTCGATGACCGTGGCTGGAGGCCAGACCGGGGCGTCGTCGGGCGCGGCGTCGCCGGGGTAGGGAGCGTCGCCGCGGTAGAGGACGCCGCCCCGGGTGACGCCGCCCGCGGTCAGCCGCAGCCCGCCGACATCACGGAAATTGACCAGCTGGCGAGGGCGGCCGACCTGAACGGAGAACGCGGCGTCGGCGGAGGCGAGGGCCCCGTCCACCCAGCACCAAGGAACCCGGCCACGTCTCCGGGCCGCCACTCACGCATGTCACCAGCACGACCGGGCAGCGGGCAGCACCGCAATCGATTTTCCGGCTAGGTGGTGGGACCGGGCCAGCCGCCGCGGGTCCCTAGAGGTGCCCTGATCAGCTGATCTTGTGTCCGTGCTGGCGGGCGATGACGTCCAGCACCTCGGCGGCCCGGGACTTGTCCCCGCGGAGGGCTTCCAGCTCAGCCGGGGGCAGCCTGGTCGCCAGGGTCCACGGATTGCGCTCACGACGGCCGTCAACCTTGGTGAGCCGGTAGAACACCTGGCCGTCCGCGCGCATGATCCATTCCCACGACATCACCGCAAGCTCGCTGGCCGAACTGCTGCTGACCTGGGCGATCACCCTCGGGGAGATCAATGCCATGCGCTAAGCCCTCTCGCCGGGTGACTCGTCCTGGGGTGAAATCCCGGTTACCGGGCCAGTCACGTTGCTGTGGCCCGACAGACGCTACCCCGTCACGCTGCAAAGGATTGCAGACCTTGGCCCAGGTGTCATCAACATCACAGTCATCTAACCCTGGAGATACGGTGCGTGAGCGCCCGGCCTGAGGCGCACCGGATGCCCGTCGCTGGCGGTGCGTCTTGTTCGGAAGGTGAGAATGCCCTCGTCCCGGTCCCGCTCGATGATCACTTGGCGGGCGGTTCGTTATATTCGGCGTCGGTGACCAGGTCGCCCCACTCGCTCTCCGGGCCCTGGCCTTCGCCGGGGCCTTCCCACATGGCGAGGTGGGTCATGAAGTGGCCGGGGGCAGCGCCGTGCCAGTGCCATTCCCCGGGCGGCGTGTGGATGGTGTCGCCTGGCCGGATCTCGGTGACGTCGCCGCCGCGGGACTGGATCCGCCCGATGCCCTCGGTGACGTGCACGGTCTGCCCGAGCGCGTGCGCGTGCCACGCGTTGCGGGCCCCCGGGGCGAAGCGCACCACGTTGACCCGGATCCGCGAGGGTTCCTGGCCCGCTGCGATGACGTCGTACCAGGCGTCACCAGTGAACCTCTCCCCCGGAGCCTTCACGGTCGGCTGCTTCGGCACAATCTCCAACGGTCTTCTCCTTGCTGGTGTTCGTCAGGCGCACGGGAGTCGTGGCCCGCGCCCGTGGTTAGCGGGCAGAGAGGCTCAGGGACGGATGAGGACCTTCAGGGCCTGGCGTTCGGCCATCGCGCGGTATCCGTCCGGCACCTCCTCCAGGCCGATGGTGCGGTCGAACACCCGGCCCGGCTGGATCGTGCCGTCGAGCACGTCAGGCAGCAGTTCCTCGATGTAGGCCCGGGCCGGGGCGACGCCGCCGGTCAGGGTGAGGTTGCGGAGAAACGTGCCGAAGTCCATCGGCACCTCTGTGTACTGCGCAGCGCCGACCCGGCTGACCGCGCCGCCGGCCCGGGCTATGCCGAGGGCCATGTCGATCGCCGCGCTGGTGCCGACGCACTCCAGCACCGTGTGCGTGCCGTCGCCGCCGGTCAGGTCCCGGACCTTCTCGATGCCCTCGCCGCCGCGCTCGGCGATGACGTCGGTGGCGCCGAACTCCTGGCCCAGATCGGTGCGCTCCTTGTGGTGACCCATCAGCACGATCCGCTCCGCGCCGAGCCGCCGGGCGGCCAGCACCGCGCACAGCCCGACCGCGCCGTCGCCGATCACCGTCACCGCCGTGCGCGGGCTGACCCCGGCCTTCACTGCGGCGTGGTGCCCGGTGCACAGCACGTCGGACAGGGTCAGCAGCGACGGCAGCAGCGCCTCGTCCACGCCGGCCGGCAGCCTGATCAGCGTGCCCGGGGCCTGCGGCACCCGCACCGCCTCGCCCTGCCCGCCGTCCAGGTCGCCGCCCCACTGGCCACCGTGCCGGCACGAGGTCTGCAGACCCTCGCGGCAGAAGTCGCACGTGCCGTCCGACCACACGAACGGCGCCACGACGACGTCACCGGCCCGGAAGCCGGACACCTCCGCGCCGGTGTCCTCCACCACGCCGAGGAACTCGTGTCCCATCCGCCGGCCGTGCTCCGACGGCGGCATGGACCAGTACGGCCACAGGTCACTGCCGCAGATACACGAGCGGAGCACCCGGACTATCGCGTCGGTTGGCTCGCGCAGGACGGGGTCGGGCACATCCTCCACCCGCACGTCACCGGCCCCGTACATCACAGTCGCACGCATGAAATTTCCTTCCGATCCTGTCGTCGCGTCTCCGGAGCATCTCGGGCCACTATCGGCGGCCCGCTGATGACCCGCATCCCCGTCGTGACTAGAAAGCGCCCGCACGGGCTTCCCCGCGCGCCCTCAGCGGCTACCCGCCGCGCCTCCACCTGGTGGGCCGCACAACGTCCGCTTCCATCGCACCGGGGTCAGGCGCCTGACGCCCTGAACCTCCTGGCCAGCTGGGCCGCCCCCCTCGACCAGGCCGGGACCGCCCAGGCGGCCGGCGAAGCCTGACCCGCGGAGGCTGGCCGGCTGATCGCGTCCGCAGCCAGCCAGTTGCTCCCCGGTTGAACTGGATGGCGGGCCGCCCCGTGCATAAGGGTGAATGCGGGCCCCTCCCCTCATTCCGATGCGGCATGCCGTCCGGCGAGCCGCGAGCTACTTCCTGGACGCCCCCCTCGTCGCTGCGGGCGGGCATGGCCGAGGATGAGGTTGCCGATGTCGCTCGCCGCGCTTTTCACCTGGATCATCACGGCCGGCGGCGGCCTGTACCTGCTGACTATCTGGCTCATCGAATACGACCGCGAGTTCCAGTCCGCCGCGGCAACCCGCCTGCCGGTCCCGGTCATCAGCGCGCATGCCCTGCTCGCCGTGGCCGGGCTCGTGGTCTGGGGCGGATACCTGATCACCGATACCCCCAGACTCGCCTACGCCGCCGCCGTGACCCTGCTCGTGGTCGCGACCCTGGGCGTGACCATGGCGGCGCGGTGGATCCGCGTGTACCGGGCCCACGACACCGCGGCCGTGCGGGGCGCGCGCGCGGGAATCGCCGTCCCGCCGGAACGGAACTTCCCGCTGCCCGTGGTGATCGGGCACGGCATATTCGCGGCGGCCACGATCGTCCTCGTTGTCGTGACGGCGCTGGGTGAGCTCGGCAGCTGACCCTCGCGTGGGCCCGGCTTAACCCCGGGTGGGCGGTACTCCCCCGCCCCCGGGCCCGGCTCAGCCGGCCGTGGGGACCTCGTGCCACAGCCCGCCGTTGAGGTTGAGGTTGTTGCCGTGGGCCTGGCCGGGAGCCGAGTCGGCGACGTAGGTGTACAGGGGGTGACCGTCATAGGTCGCCTGGGTCGAGCCGTCCGACCGCTTGATCGTGCCGAGCCTGCCGGTGACGCCCGGCCCGGCGGTCACCGGTCCCTTCACCGGCGGCCAGTAGGCGGCACACGAGCCGTTGCAGACCGACTTGGCCGGCGTGTCCGGGGCGAACGAGTACAGGGTGAAGCCGCGGGCGTTGGCCAGCACGCTGACCCCCCCGATCTGCACGGCCTTCAGGCCGCCTCCCGCGCGGGCCGGGGCCGGCGCGCCTGCCCCGGCCGCGGCCACGCCCAGCAGCACGAGGGCGATCACGGACAGGCCGCCCACCGCCCAGCCGGCTCCCGGGATGCCGTCCTGCAGCCGGGCCAGCAGCGTGGCCCGGGCCGGCGGGTGCCCGGGCGCCGGGGACGCGGGAGGGGTGAGGGCGAGGATCGCCAGCACGGCGAAGGCCGCGACCTCGATCACCCCGGCGACGATCCCCGCCGTGGTGCGGACCTCCTTGAACCCGAACAGCCCGATCCAGACGGACAGGAGGTAGCCGCCGAGGGTGGACAGCGCGAACCCGGCGCCCGCGGCGGCGGCGAGCCGGCTCCCGGACACCAGGACGGCCAGCGCGAGCGCGAAGGCGGCGATCACCTGGAGCAAGAAGAGCCAGCCGATGGTGGGGATCGACCGGTACCCGGTCAGGTACAGGTCAAGATGAATCCCCCCGGTGGCCGCCAGCAGTCCCGCTCCCGCCACCTGCAACCCGATCTGCCGGGACCGTCCCGGCACGCCCAGCCGTGTCCTGCTCATGGCCATCCCTGCCCCTAGGCGCCCGCGGCCCCGCCGCCGGGGCGCACCTCCGGGAAGAGGCGTGACCCGGCAGCCCGGCGGCCGGCATCAGTCAGTATCCGCCGCCGCTGCTGCTGCTGCTTGAGCTGCTGTGGGCGGCGGGCGCGGCGGTCCCTGAGACCGCCACCTCATGCCATACCCCGCCAGACAGGTTGACACCGTTGCCCTTGGCCTGCCC
>JAOPYP010000158.1 GCA_025964635.1 Actinomycetes bacterium
AGGCGCCTACGACCTGGCAGCCCACCCGGTGCACATCGCCGGCGACACCGTGCTGATCTTCCTCAGCGGCCTCATCATCGCCACCCTCGCCCTGCTCGCCGACCTCATCGTCCGCTCCCGCAGCGACGGGTAACCGCCCGGCCGGCGGGAGGGCAGCCGCGCTGCTCGGATCGGCGGCAGGTGAATCCGCTGTGCGGCGGCCCGGGATACCGGGCCGCCGCACAGCGGGACGGGGTGCGTCAGCGAGTGGTCAGCGCGAGCACCGTGAGGGAGTTGGCCGGGAACGTGTGCCGGAAGCTGGCCCCGGACGGGCCGAGCCTCCCGGTCACCGGGCTGATCGCGGTGGGATGCGCGATCGAGTTCCCGGCCGTGGGATCACCGGTGAGCACCGTCGAGGTGCCGCTGGATACCCCGGACACCCCGGACAGGTCCACGCCAACCGAGGTCGCGGACGCCCCGCGGTTGACCACGGTGAGGTAGGTGACGCCGCCGGACTTGGTGGAGGCGACCGCCCACAGGTTCCCGTTCCCGCCGGCGATCTGGGACGGCGCGACCCGGTCACCGACGGAGTCCCCGAGCATCTTCTGCGCGTAGTACGACGGGGACCCGAAGCTGACCAGGCCGTTGTACCCGATCAGGTTGGTCGGCCAGCTCACCGCGCTGACGTTCACCAGCAGCGGTGCGTAGGAGGCCCCGATGACCACGTCGGCGTCCCGCTCCAGGCCGGTCAGGAACGCGGCCTCGCCGAGCGCCCCGGCCAGCGTCCCGGTCGGGCTGCCCTGGGTCACCGCGTACTCGCCCACGATGTGCTGAGGCCCGGTGCGGCTGGCCGAGTCGTAGGCGTGCGCGTCCCCGGCGATCACATCCGGGTTGCCGGAGTAGTAGTGATCGTCGATGACGTCCGGGGTCCGGCTGGTCACCGGGGTCGTGGCGATGATCTTCAGCTGCGGGTAGGCGGCCCTGATCGCGTCGTAGAACATCGGGAAGCGGTAGGCGTTGTAGCTGCCTGAGTTGTCGAAGAAATCCTCGTTCCCCACCTCGATGTAGTGCAGGTCGAACGGGGCCGGGTGACCGTCCGCGGCGCGCATCGCGCCCCACTTGCTGGTCACCGGGCCGATCGCGTACTGGATCTCGTCCAGCGCGTCCTGCACGTACGGCGCCAGCTGGTTCTGGGGCACCACCGTGCCGTTCAGCGTGTAGCCGGCGAACACGGCCAGGATCGGCTGCGCGCCTGCCTGCTGGGCCATCTCCAGGTACTCCAGCAGCCCCATGCCGTCCTGCGACCAGTAGCCCCAGGCGGTGTTCTGGTGCCCGGGCCGGTCCTGCACGGGGCCGATCGCCGTCTTCCAGTTGAAGTACGTGGCCAGGTTCTGGCCCTCGAGGTAGTTGCCGCCCGGGATGCGCAGGTAGCCCGGGTGCAGCGCGGCGATCTTCTGCATCAGGTCGACCCGCAGCCCGCTGGGGGTGCCGTCGTAGGTGGGCGGGAACAGCGACACGAACGTGAACCAGGCCGAGCTGCCCGCCGCGGCGGCGTTGCTGGTCGTGATGACGAGCCGGTTGTCCAGGCTGGCCGCGATGCCCCGGGGGGTGGTGAGCGTGGCCGTGTACTTGGCCCAGTCGCTGGTGATCGAGGGGATGGACACCCGGGCCCACACCCGGCCGCTGGTACTTTCCAGCGACGCGGTCAGCGGCCCCGCGAATCCCGTCCCGGCCTTGGCGAAGAACGACAGGTGATACGTGGTGCCCGGGGTCACCGGGATCCCGAAGTAGCCGTCGTTCGCGATGCCCGCCCGGCTTCCCGCGGGCAGACTGGCCACGGTCAATTTGAGAGAAAGGGGGTTGGCGTTGTTGAGCGGCTGGGAGCTGTCCAGCGCGATGCTGGCCGACGCGCCCCCGCCGGCGACCGCCGACCAGTAGACCGGGGACGTGCTGCTCTCCTTCAGGTCCCGGTTGCGGACCAGTTCCGCGTAGACGCCGCCGTCGCCGGAGTGGTTGATCTCCTCCAGGAACGCGCCGTACTGGGTGGGGTTGAGCGCCGGGCCGGCCTGGTCCTCGTGCACGGTGATGGACCCGGTGCCGGCCAGCCCGCGGATCGTCGCGGCGGGCAGCACCCCGGAGTAGGCGCGCACGTCGTCGATGGACCCGGTCACCCAGTCGGTGGGGGCGCCGTTGTAGAAACCGCGCCCGACGGCCAGCGGCCCGCTCGCGGACCACGGGGCGAGGGCCTGGACCGTCTGCTGCAGCGCGCCGTTG
Source organism: Actinomycetes bacterium (assembly GCA_025964635.1). Classification (GTDB taxonomy): domain Bacteria; phylum Actinomycetota; class Actinomycetes; order Streptosporangiales; family Streptosporangiaceae; genus RYN-230. The sequence goes on from JAOPYP010000158.1 coordinate 2,254, forward strand.
ACGTAGAGCGACACGCTCTGCGCGGCGGCGTCGTACACCCCGGTGAGCAGGTACCAGACGCCGCGCTGCGGCACGATCGTGCTGGTCGCGATCGCGCCGTACGCCGCGGTGGAATCGTAGGCCAGCCGGGTGAACGCGAACCGGCCACTGTCCCCGCGCAGCTGCAGGTAGAAGCCACTGACCTGGGTGCCGTCCTCGCTGACGAACGTCTGGTAGCCGTTGGTGCTGCCGAGGTTCACCCAGGCCGAGACGGTGAAACTCTGGCTGGTGTCGATGACCGGCCCGGCGCTGGCCGCGTCCTGCTGGGGGGTGACGGACAGGGCGTGCGGGCCGGCCACGCCCGTGGTCCAGGACGCGCCGCCCTGCAGGGTCAGCGGATGACCTCCGCCCGAGCTGTCCGCCGCGGTGGTCCCGCTGCCCTCGTCGAAGCCCCAGTGCCCGATGAGCGAGGCCGCCGGGGCCGCAGCGGGGCCGGTGGAACTGGTGGTGTTGGTGGCGCTGCGGGCCGCGGCCGAGGGCGCGGCGGCCAGGGCGAGCGCTAAGACGATGACCGGGGCGATGATGCGTCGTCGCATGGGTGCCTCCTCTGGCTGGCGATCTCTGGCCGTGCGTGCTGTGAGCGCTAACACGAGAG
>JAOPYP010000177.1 GCA_025964635.1 Actinomycetes bacterium
CGCGGCCAGGGAGGTCGCCACCAGGCGTGGCCAGCTCCTCGATGCCGTGACGAGCGCCACCGCCAGCACCGGCCACAGGTAATAAGCGACCATCACGGACTCGAACACCGCGCGCATCGCCAGGGCCACGGCGGCCCACCACAGCAGCTCGGCGAGCGTCTGCGAGCTCCACTCGGCCGTTGCTCGTGCGGCGCGCCACTGGCGCCCGGCGGCCAGTGCGCATCCGCAGGCCGCCAGGATGGCGAGCAGCCTGGCGGGTACGGCGGCGACCGCTCCGTTGCTCAGGTGCGGAGCGAGACCGGTCCACGGGGTCGGGTGGTCGATGGCCGGCCAGTTGGGCTGGATGATCACCGCGTGGACGGTGGCCGGCCAGTTCGCCGCGGCGGCGGCAGCCAGCAGCAGCGCGCCGGGGGCGGCGGCCCGGCTGAGGAAGCCGGCTAGCCGCCGTGGCTGGATGACCATCAGGATGACCGGCAGCGCGAGCAGCGCGAGCGGCTGCGCGGCGACCGCCGCCCCCATGAGCCACCCGGATCGTCCGGTTCTCGCGTGAGACAGCGCCAGGATGGCGAACAGCAGCAGTCCCACCGCTACCGCGTCTTCGGGATGCCCCCATCCCACCGAGACGCTCCACAGGGCAACCGCGCCCGCGGCGGCGAGCAGGGCGCGCCGGGGCCTGGTCACGCCCAGGTCCTCGGCGATCGCGTCGGCGGCGAACAGTGCCACCGCCGACGCAATCATCAGGTAGGGCCCGGCGAGCAGCCACGCGCCTGGATGGGGGTTGTGCGCGCCAGGAACCTGCAGCGACAGTCCCGTGGCGCCGATGACGGCCGCGACCGGGACCAGGATCACGGCTGCGCCGGGCAGGCTGATCAGGCCGGTGGGCTGGGTGTACAGGCCGCTGACATCCAGGTGTGCCAGCCGCCGGGCCGCGACCAGCGTGCCCCACAGGTCATGCGGGAGTACCCAGCCATGCTTCCCCAGCAGACCGGGTCCCCACCAGGTCGTCGAGGCCATCCCGACGGCAACCAGGCCCGCCGTGGCCAGCAGCGGGAACAGCCTGCGGGCGACCCACGGCACGGCTGCGGACACCGGGCCGGCGGCACCAACGGCGCCACCGGGCGCCGCGGGCGAGCCAGCCGGTGTGCCCCGGAGGCCGCCATCTGCAGGCGGCCCGGCGGCCAGGAGATGAGATGTCCTCGCCGGCCTGCTCATGCGTCACGTAGCCGCAGGAGCAGGCCGCCGGCCAGGAGGGCGGCTGCGGCCCAGGCGGCGAGCACGCCAAGGCCGGCCCACGGGCTGACGGGCAGGCTGCGCAGGCCGGTGGTGGCCTGGATGGCCAGCCCGGCTGTCATCGGGCCGATCTGCTGGAGGTGGCGGTACCAGTGCGGGTTGACCACCTGGGCGACGATCGGGAACAGGTAGAGCAGGCCGAGGATGACCCCGATGGCCGTTCCCGAATCGCGCACGGCGGCGGCGGTGCCCAGGCTGAGCAGGGCGATCAAGACCAGGTAGAGGACCGACCCGGCCGCGGCCCGCAGCACCGGCCCTTCGGCCAGCGACAGCAGAGGAAAGCCGCGGGCCGGGGTGAAGCCATGGCCAGGCAGGATGAGCCGCCCGGCCAGCAGAGAGCCCGCCACGGCAACGGTTCCCCCGGCCAGCACCAGGCCGGTGAGGATAGTGGCCTTGGCGGCCAGCACACCGGCCCGGCGCGGCATCGCGGTCAGAGTGGTGCGGATCATGCCGGTGCTGTACTCACCACTGATCGCCAGCACGGCCAGGATGGCGACGACCGCCTGCCCTGCTTCTATCCCGGTCAGGCTGAGCTTGGTCGTGTCCACCGGGCAGGCGACGCCGGACGGGCATCTGGTGGCCGCGGCCGCGGAGGCGCTGACCACCACGGTCACCGCGATCACGCCCAGCAGCAGCCAGCCCGTGCTGCTCAGGGTGCGCAGCTTCGTCCACTCCGCGTGCAGCGCCTCCCGCAGACTCGCCCACCGGACGGGCACGCCCGCGGGCAGGCCCCGCCGCTCCGGGTGCGGCGCTTCCCGGGCGCTGGCCCGCTCCGCGAGCGGGGCCTGGCTCACACGTCCCGCCTGCGGAGCATGATCGTGGCCAGAATCAGGGCCAGCGCGGCGTAGCCGCACAGCACCGCGAGGCCAGCCCACGGCGCCAGCGGGAAATACCCGGACGTCGGCGTGTAAAGGGCGTTGACCTGGGGGTACTGCACTGCCGCCTGCTGGATGGCGAACGCCGCGGCCGGGGTTATCCGCAGCAGCCATTCCGAGGCGCCAACCGGCAGGATGGAGGCAACTCCCAGGATGTACGGGAGCACGATCGCCACGATCACGATGGTGACCGCCGCGGCGCTGCGGCGCAGCACGGTCCCGAGGGCGAGAGCCAGGACGGCGGCGACAGCCACGAGCGCCGCGGTCCCGGCGATCACGCGTACCTCGGTCAGCCACGAAACCGGGAACACGAGCGAGCCCCGGGCGTGCGATACCTGGGCTCCGATGATCACTCCGGCGGCCGCGGCCACCAGCCCGGCCACGAAGGTGACCGAGCTGATCACGATCGCCTTCGCCGCCAGCACCCGGCCCCGGCGCGGAGTCGCGGTCAGGGTGGTGCGGATCAGGTCGCGCCGGTATTCGGCGGTGATGAACAGGGTCGCCACCACGATCACCGCGATCAGCCCCGCGAACGTACCCACCAGGTGGTCCGTGATGGTCTTGCCGGGGTCGCCGCTGTTGCCTGACCCGGCCACGATCGGGGCGATGTCACCGGACCCGGTCACCGTGAACCGGCCGCTGGCCTGGTGATATTTGCCGATCCCGGACCCGCCGGCGGCTCCGATGTAGCCGCCGGACCAGGCGCTGGCCGGCCAGGTGCCCGACCGCCCGACGTGATCAAAGACGGCAGTGGCCTGGCTGGGGAGGATAGACCCGCCGCCGCCCCCGCCGAAGTTCTGGGAGATCACCGAGTACTCGGGGGAGGTGGCGAACAGCCCGGCCTGGACGGTCGTGGCCAGCCCGGACAGGTGAACGGTGCCGACCTGGGTCCAGTGGGTGCCGTCGGCGGAGTCGAAGCCGGTGACCGTGTCGCCGGAGCGGGTCAGCCGCAGCCAGCGCGGGGACGTGGTGGTGACGGCGCCCGGCTGGCCCTTCGTGTCCCCGGTGAAGTCATTCTGCAGGCGCACCCCGTGGTCGGCGGTGACCATCATCGCCGCGTAGGCCGATCCCGGCCGGGTGCTCTCTTTGATGATGATCCCGGCCTTGGCCCAGGGCACGAGCCCGGGACGGGTGTCGGTTGCCACTGGTCCCGGGTTCGCGGGCGGGAGCAGGCCGGTCAGCGAGCTGATCCGGACGGTGATGCTGCCGTTCCCGGCGAGCGGCTGGCGCACGAAGTAGAAGCTGTCGGTCACCGGCTCGCCGCCCGGCCCGGCCGGGAACGTGGGCGCGCAGGCCCCGCCGGTCCGAACCGGCCCGCCGCTCACAGCCTGGCAGGAGCTGCCGCCGGCGCTGGCACCGAACAGTCCGACCCCGATCATCACCAGGACCGCGATCACCAGCCCGATGACCCAGGCCCGGACGGTCCTGAACTTGGTCCACTCCGCGCGCAGGAGCTGTGCGAAGCCGTCTCGCCCAGGCCGTTGCGCCGGCCGGTACTGGGTGACGGTACTGGCAGTCATCGCGCGGCCTCCTCGGTCGTGTCCTCAGCTGCGGCCGCGCGGAACTCGACCTCGTCCTTGGTCAGCTCCATGTAGGCCTCCTCGAGGCTGGCGTGATGCGCCGACACCTCCGAGAACGGCACCGCGCTCTCGCCGAGCAGGGCCACGACCCGGTCCGCGGGCAGCCCGGAGATCGTCAGCGTGTCGCGGCCGGTGGCGGCGACGGTGGCCCCCGCGTGGGCCAGCACCGTCATCGCCTCCGACCGCGTGGTCGTGCGCACCGTGATCCGGTCGCGGGAGGCGGCCGAGAGCAGTTCGCGGACGCTGGTGTCGGCGATGACCTTGCCGCGGCCGACCACGACCAGGTGGTCGGCCGTGTCCTGCAGTTCGCTCATCAGGTGGCTGGACACCAGTACCGCGCGGCCCTGCCCCGCCAGCGACCGCAGGAACCCGCGCATCCACACGATGCCCTCAGGGTCCATGCCGTTGAACGGCTCGTCCATCATCAGCACCGGCGGGTCACCGAGCATGGCGGCGGCGATCCCCAGCCGCTGCCGCATGCCCAGGGAGAACCCGCCCGCCTTCCGCCTCACCACCGACTCCAGGCCGGCCTGCTCGATCACCGCATCGACCCGCCGGGCGGTCAGGCCCTGCGAATGGGCCAGCCACAGCAGGTGGTTGCGGGCGCTGCGGCTGGGCTGCAGCGCGGCCGCGTCCAGCAGTGCCCCGACATGGCTCAGCGGATGCCGCAGGCTCGCGTACGGCTGGCCGCCGACCAGCGCGGTACCCTCGTCCGCCGCGTCCAGGCCCAGGACCACCCGCATCGTGGTGGACTTCCCGGCACCGTTGGGGCCGACAAAGCCGGTGACCTGGCCTGGCTCGACGGTGAACGTCATTCCGTTCAGCGCCAGGTGCGGCCCGAACTTCTTGCGCAGCCCCGATACCTCGATAGTCGCTTCCATGCCAGGAACGCTAGGGAACCGGGCCCCCGGGAGTCGTCCCGCTGTGGAGTGGTCTTCTGCGCTGACACGCCGGGGGACCTGCTCACCTGCGTATCCCTCGCGAGGGGGACGAAGGGATACCTGCCCGGAGTGACGCCAGCGGCCTGACCGGCGGCGACAATGAGTGACATGGGCCGATCGGATGACGAGCGTGCCGGAGGGGCCGTGGCGTGGCGGCGACTCGCCGCATGGCCGTACGCCCCGGTCACGGCGGGCGTGCTGCTCGGGATGCTCGCGGTGGCCCAGGCGGTGTGGGTGGCGGTGAGCCCGCACGGCAGCCTGGCCGATCCTGGTGCCGCCACCACGGACTGGCCGTTTGTGCTGCTTGTTCTCGTGCTGGTCAGCCTGGCCACCACGCTGCCGCTCGGGTTCCTGTGGTCGAAGCCGTCCGGGGCCGCGCTGGCCCTGTCCGCGGCCAGCGTTCTGTCGCTGGCCGCCTTCCAGACGCTGACCGTGGCCGGCCTGGCCGCGCAGCTGGCCGGGGCCTACCGGCTCGGCCGCCGCGGCTCACCGCTGCTGGCCGCGATGCTCGGCCTGCCGTTCCTCATTCTCGCGCTGGCGGCCCCGGCTGGCTCGTCGGCAAAGATCCCGGCTGTCTTGCTGGCGTCGCTGGGACCGGCGGCCGGTCTGGCTGGCAGCGCGCGCCGGGTCCACCGTGAGGCGATCGAGCACAGCGCCGCGCGGGAGGCCATCGCCGGGACCCTGGTGGAGCACACCGCGCGCGGGGAGCGGGCCCGGATCTCGCGCGAGCTGCACGACGTGGTCGCGCATCACATCTCCATGATCGCCGTGCAGGCGGAGACGGCCCGGCTGACCACGCCGGGAATGCCCGCGGCCGGGGCGCAGCGCCTGTCGTCGATTGGGGACACCGCGCGGGCCGCGCTGACGGAAATGCGCCGGCTGCTGGGCGTGCTCCGGGAGGACACCGAGACGGAAGTAGCCGAACTTCAGCCGCAGCCGGGACTGCGCCAGCTCAACGAGCTGCTCGACGAAGCCCGGGACGCGGCCGGGACAGGTGCCCGGCTGATCCTGCACGGTACCCCGATCGCCCTCGATCCCGGGGTGGAGCTCGCCGCCTACCGCATCGTGCAGGAAGCGCTCACCAACGTGCGGCGGCACGCCCCCGGTGCGGCCGTCGACGTGGAACTGCACTACGGCGGGGACCGGCTCTGGCTGCTCATCCGGGACAACGGGCCGGGGCCGCCCGCGGGCCACACGGACAGGGCCGTGCCGGACGGAGGGCATGGGCTGCTTGGCATGCGTGAGCGGGCCGCGGCCGTCGGCGGTGAGCTGAGCACCGGCGGGGCGGCCGGCGGAGGCTTCCTGGTCGCAGCCAGCCTGCCCGGCAAGGGGGAGGCGGCATGAGTGGCCCGGTGCCCGCGGTCCGGATCGTGGTCGCCGACGATCATCAGGTGGTCCGGACTGGGTTCGCCGAGCTGCTCGGCACCCAGCCGGACTTCGAGGTCCTGGGCACCGCCTGCGACGGGGCCGAGGCCGTGCGGATCTGCCGCGAGCGGCAGCCCGATGTCGTGCTCATGGACGTCCGGATGCCCGGCATGGACGGCATCGAGGCCACCCGGCAGCTGGCCGGCCCGGGCCAGTCCAGCGGTCCCGGGCCGGGCGGCGCCTCCCGGCCGGGCACCGCCTCCCCGCCCGGCGGGCCGCGCATCCTCATCCTGACCACCTTCGACCTGGACGAGTACGTCTACGACGCGCTGCGCGCCGGGGCCAGCGGCTTCCTGCTCAAGGACGTCACCGCCGAGCGCCTCTTCGACGCCGTACGGGTGGTCGCGGCGGGTGACGCGCTGCTCGCCCCGACCGTCACCCGCCGCCTCATCGGGGAGTTCGCCCAGATGCGGCCCGGGCCCGACGCCGCCCCGGTGGCCGCGCTCGCCACGCTCACCCCGCGCGAGACGCAGGTCCTGCGGCTCGTCGCGGAGGGCCTGTCCAACACGGAGATAGCGGCCCGGCTGGTGGTGACCGAGGAGACGGTGAAGACCCACGTGAGCCGGGTGCTCAGCAAGCTCGGCCTGCGGGACCGGACCCAGGCGGTGGTGGCGGCCTACGAGTCGGGCCTGGTGGTCCCGCGGTCCCGGGACACGCCTTAGCCGCGGCCGGCGGCCCCTGGATGCACGGGCCCTTCAGGTCGGTGCCGGCCGGGGACGGGGTGGCGGTGCGCTCCTCGTCCAGGTGGCCGCCAGGTGCGGGCCGGGGTCAGCCCAGGAAGTGAAGCAGCTGCCGGTAGATCAGGCCGGGCGCGGCGTCGATGGCCTCGTGCCCGTAGCCCGGCAGGACCGCCAGCGTGGCCTGGGGGAGGGCGGCGCTGAGCGCGTGCGTGATGCCCGCCGCCCATCCCGGGCTGGCCTCGCCGAGCAGGAGGAGTACCGGCGTGGTGACGCCCGCCGCCAGCGCGAGCGGATCGGCGGACGCCAGGGCCTCGGCCTCACGCGGCAGCGTGGCCGACACGATCGGCAGCACATCCTGCGCGCCGGGAGTGTCCCTGAGCTCGCTGACCTGCGCCATGGTCAGCCCGATGACCTCGGTCAGGAAGCTGATCATGGCCTGGCCGGGCTGCCCCCTGGCGACCAGGGCAGTGGCTCGTTCCCGCCACGCACGCGGGACGGTCGCCGGCCCGGGCGGCTCATACAGGGCGATGCGCCGCAACGGGGCGCCGCGGGCCGCGGCCCCCAGCGTGCAGAGCGCTCCATAACTGTGCGCGAACACGCTGGCCGGGCTGCCGGTGCTGTCGGCCAGGCTCGCGGCGACCGCGGCTATGTCGTCGAACTCCTGGCTGAGCCGGTACCGCCGGGTGTCGCCGCTGGAACCCCGGCCCCGGCGGTCCATGGCCGTGACCTGCCAGTGCCCGGTCAGCAGTCCCCAGAGGGGTACCCACCGTTCCAGGCGGCCCATGCCCCCATGCACGAGCAGCAGCGCCGGGCCCGTTCCCGCGGTCAGCAGGCCGATGGTGGTGCCGTCGGCGCTGGTCACGGTGTGCCGGCGTCCCTGCACGGTATCTCCTTCGGCGGGCTGCCCCTCATGATCGCCGGTGACCCGGGGCATTGAAACGGGTTTTCCCCCGGCGGGATACTCGGCAGATGCGCCAGGTCACCCCGGTCGATGGATTCCGGCTCGCGTACGACCGCACGGGCCGTGGTCCCGCGGTCCTGCTGCTGCACGGCTGGCCAGGCGACCGGACCGACTACCGCGAGGTCGCGCCGCTGGCCGCCGCCGCCGCCGAGGTCATCTCGCCGGACCTGCGCGGGTTCGGTGAATCAGATAAGCACCGGGCCGACCCGGCCGTCCAGTACAGCGCGGCCGCGCAGGCCCGCAGCGTGGCCGGGCTCATCAGGGAACTGGGGCTCGCGCGGCCGGTCATCGCCGGCTACGACATCGGCAGCCGTATCGCGCAGACCCTCGCCGCCGACCGTCCCGACCTGGTCCGCGCCCTGGTGATCTCCCCCCCGCTGCCCGGCATCGGCGACCGGATCCTCAGCCCGGGCCCCCAGCGCGAGTTCTGGTACCAGCAGTTCCACCGGCTCGAGCTGGCCACGCAGCTCATCGACGGCCACCCCGGTGCGGTCCGCGCCTACCTGCGGCACTTCTGGGAGCACTGGTCCGGCCCGGATTTCGAGCTGCCCGCCGGGCACCTCGAGCGCCTGGTCGCGGCCTACGCGCCCGGGGGGGCGTTCACGGCGTCCATCAACTGGTACCGGGCCGGCGCCGGTTCCGTGGCCCGGTCCCTCGCCGAGCGGCCGCCCGCGCCGGCGGACCGGATCACGGTGCCCACCACCGTGCTCTGGCCCGCCCACGATCCGCTGTTCCCGCCGGCCTGGTCGGACCGGATCGGTGAGTTCTTCGCCGACGCCCGGCTGATCCGCCTGCCCGGCGCGGGTCACTTCACCCCGCTGGAGAGCCCGGGAGAGTTCGCCGCCGCGGTCACCGCGGCCTGCTGACTCGCGGGCCGCCGCTACCACCTGGGCCAGGTCCGCACGTGTCACCCTCGCGCCCGTGGGTAGACGCCGGGGCCGTGAGCTGGCCGCCCCGGTCAACGCGAACCCGGAACTGGAGGCATCGTGAGCGAATTCGACAAGCTCAAGAACGACGCTGAGCAGTACGCCAAGGACCACCCGGAGCAGGTTCAGAAGGCTGAGCAGGCCGCCGAGAACAAGCTCGGCCTCCCAGGGCAGGGCGGCGATCAGCCCGGCCAGGACGCCCAGGGCCAGGACGCCCAGGGCCAGGCCCAGCAGAACCAGGGCGGCGCGGACCAGGGCGGTCAGGGCCCCAGTGGCCAGGACCCCAGCGGCCAGGGACAGTAACCAGCTGGCCTGCGGGCCGCCTGATGGCCGGGCCGGCTGGCCCGGCCATCAGCGCGCTCCAGAGCTCAGCCCCTGGCCGACCCGACCGGCGGCCCGGCCGGCCCCGGGGCACTGGCACCAGGCGGGGGCCAGTCCACACTCCGGGTCCGGATGGTGACCCCGCCGCTCAGACGGCCGCCGGCCAGGGCCGCGGCACGAACGCAGAAGTGAGACCACATATTCAGCTGGATCTCCTTGGCCAGCCGCAGCCGGTTGTAGAGCAGGTCGGCGAGCCGGTCGCCGGCCCGGGCCCAGGACTCGATCTCAAAGTGCAGAGCATCCCCATCCGAGGCGGCCCGGAACTCGATCTCCCCGGCTTCCAGGTGGCCCTCCAGGGTGGCCAGCCGGAACGAGGCGGGGTCCCGGTGCACCACCCGCACTGGACCGTCCCAGGGTCCGGGCATCCGCACGACGAGCTCGTCCCCCTGCCGCAGCTGGCCGGGCCGCCCCCGCGTGTGGCGGAAGACGGCCATTTCCGGGGACGCCCGGTTCAGGTTGGCCGCCACTGTGTCCATCAGCTCGGGCGGCCCCATGCTGCTGCGCACGATCCGCGCCGCGTAGTAGCGGTGCAGCAGTGGGCCGGCCCCGGCCGCGAGACCCTGGCGGCGGTCGCCCGGATCGGTGTCCTGGCTGGCCGGCCGGGGTAGATCTGCGGCGGAACCTGTTTCCTCCGAGCGGTGCAGGGGAGTGGTGCGCCACATGTACCGCCAGCTGACGAGCGCCAGGCCTAGGGGCCAGCGCAGCACGATTCCTGCCCGCGCCGGACGGTTCGCCGTAGCCATGACCCGATCGTCGCATGCCCGGCCTTCCCGGCCAGCCGTCAGGGGCCGGGAAGCCGCGGGGACGGCTCCGATGCTCGTCGCCGGGCTGCTGCGGGGGGCCGGGCTGCGCAGCTCGCACTTCCAGGCCGCCTCGCTTGGTTCCGTCGGGCTCTGCATCGGCCTGTGGATCCGCGCCAAAACCGTGGACCAGGACGAGCGGGGAAACGCGGAACGGCGGGCCCTGTTCGTCGGGCTCTGGCCGCCGCTGCTCTGGCTGATCGGCGACTCCATCTCTCTATCGGAGCCCAGGTAGGTGCGGGAGCGGCTGCTCAGCCGGATCGACGAGAGCGCTCAACTCGACAGCCTGCGCGACCGGCGGATCAACTACGACCCGGCCAGGGCTCCGCAGGACGGCGTGCCGGACGGCCACTGGCACATCGATTCCGGGGACACGGCCGTCGGCCACGAGCCGCCCGGACCGCCGGTCGCCGGCGGTCCGTGGGAGGTGGCCTGCCTGCTGGTGCGTCACTACGAGTTCGCCGAACCGCGAATTCTGCGCGCCGTGTACCGCGGCCATGACGAGTTGCTCGGCCGCGACATGCTGCTCGAGGGCCGCTTCGCCGGCCTGCGGTTCTACCTCGGGGTGCGGGTCACCGAGGTGATCGACGAGAACCGCGATGAGAACGGGGTTCGCGCGCGGGTCTGGGGCTGGAGCTACCAGACGCTGGAGGGTCACCTCGAGCAAGGACGCCTCCGTTACGAGGTGATCAAGGATCTGGGCACCGGGATCGTGGTCTTCCGGGTCAGCGGCTATTCACGCCAGGCCCCCATCCCCAGCCCGGTGATCCGCTGGGGCTTCCGCCTCTTCGGGCGCTGGACCCAGCAACGGTTCTACCGGAATGTCCTGGAGCGAATGCGCCACCTGGTGGGCGCCGCCCAGCGTGACCAGCCGCTGCCCGAGCCCCTGGCGCGGCCAGACGGGCTCGTCGTCGCCCCGTCCGGCGTGAGCCCCCGCCCGCTGCAGCGCGTCGCCGGGGCCTGGCTGCACCCCGGCACCTGACGCCCCGCCTGCTGGCGCTACCGCTCACGGTCATCGGTGCCGCCATGATGGGCGGGTGAGCGACGACATCACCCCGTTCCGGATGAGCGTTCCCGAGGCCGACCTGGACGACTTGCGGGAGCGGCTGACCCGGACCCGGTGGCCGGAGGCCGCGACGGTGGATGACTGGTCCCAGGGCGTTCCGCTGGACTACACCCGCGAGCTGTGCCAGTACTGGCTGGAGGCTTACGACTGGCGGGCGTGCGAGTCCCGGCTGAACGGCTTCCCCCAGTTCCGCA